>CAYNDW010000365.1:0-6574 GCA_964395375.1 uncultured Cytophagia bacterium | reverse complement strand
GTCCTCATGCCGCCACTCAGCACGTCGCTTCCGGAACTCAGACGCATGGTCGAAATTTTGAGGGAAGCCATCAAGGCCGTTACCATTAGCAGGCAGGCTAATACCGGCTCATAAAGAAAGAGGGGGGAGCAGCAAGGTGCTCTCTTTGCTCGCAGAATGCGCACGATCAGAATGTGCTCGTTCGATGCGCGCAGTCGAAGGCAACCTTGACCCCTTCCTTCAATGGTTTAGAGAATTCCCATGAAGGAACACACCATTATCATTCCGAGGACCTTGGATCTACGTGCCGCTTTAAAGTGGGCCTCCAATTTATTCTGCTCCCCGAACGCGGATCGATACTATATCGACTTCAAAGAGATGGAATGGGTTGAACCATTCTCGTTGTTGTTTCTGTCCTCCAATATTCGAAGGTTCAAAGCGATGAAACCGGCATCTGAGTTCCTTGCCAAGAATTTCCAGCGGCATAGCTACGCCGCTCACATGGGATTTTTCAGGACTCTCAATATAGATTTCGGCAACCAACCAGGGGAGGCTAAGGGGAGCGATACATATCTACCAATAACTATTCTCTCGATTCGCGAACTTCAAAAAGAGGCCGCTCAAAAAGCGATTCATACCGGGCAGTTTTTGGAACACCATGCTATGCAGCTAGCTAGGCTGCTAACGCAGGAGGATGCATCAAACCTAGTTGATACGCTAACCTATACCCTCAGGGAAATTATGCGAAATGCAGTGGAACATAGTGAGAGCGACAGTTTCCAGTACTGCGGTCAATATTGGCAAAATCGAAGCACAGTTCAGATTGCCATTCTTGATAGCGGGATTGGAGTGAAGCAAAGCCTATCAAATAATCCAAATCTCCGCATAATTTCCGATGACCAAGCGCTACGCCTCTCTATCCTTCCCGGAATATCTGGGAAGCCACTTAGCCATAAGATAGAAGAATATGATGACTGGGGAAATTCTGGATATGGCCTATATTTAACTAAGCGGCTTTGCACTAAGGGTGGCAGCTTTTTCATATGTAGCGGGAACAAAGGGCTATATTCGAAAGCCAATGAAAACGAAAAATATCTGAGCTCTAATTTTCAAGGGACGGCGCTTCGCATGATTCTTGACAAGAACAGCACCTCAGCTCTAAAGACTGCTCTTAAGCAGTTCAGGATTGAAGGTGAAGCAATTGCAAAGAAATTTGAAACTGGAATCCCCAGAGCTTCTGCTTCATCCAGAGGAATCAAAAACCAATAGAGGAAGTATTATCGGGCTGTATTTGGAGTCTGGTGTGCGCAGTAACATACTTCTGAGCGCTGAGAAACCTGAACCCATCTCGGGGCGCGTGGCGGGCGCACCCTTGCTGATGTGCTGCTACCAGATGGCTGCAACATCCAAAGATAGATGCGATCAGGAGCTGGAGAAAAATGGGGTGCTGCTGAAGAGCAAATACTCTGTGACGAAACGTTTGTGGATAAACCCTCATTGACTTGGACTGGCGAGGTATAGGAGTGAACTGGACGACGAAGAAGCCGACAAAAACAGGGTGGTATTGGTATCGCGGTGTATCCGACGGAAACACCGCCAAAGTTCTACACTTCATCGATGACGACGGAGACGGACCCTACCTCGCAACGTCAGACGATCAGATGCTTCATGACTTAGTAGGCGAATGGGCCGGACCGGTTGAGCCGCCACTGTCAAATCAGAGTCGTTGAATTAGGATAGTCTCGCGAAGATCTGCTGGCAGGTCACCGGCTACTTCGGCTTTGGTTTCGGCTTCGGCCTCGTCCGCATGTACCACACCACCAACACTATCAGCCACGTTAGAGCGGAACTCATGAACCCAACCGTGACCCACTGACCTTCCGTCAGGCCCAAGAATCCATCAATCCAGTCCATGGCCGCCCATTCTAGAGGCGAGCCGGTCAAATCACAAGGTGGTACATGGGGAGATTTCTGATCACAGAGGTTCCTGCCTCGAGAGCAAGCCTTCAGCCTATGAGTCGAGGGAAATGGATCAGGATTTTCTCTGGCAGGGCTGCGGCGACTTCAGACTGAACGCCATGGTCTTACCACGCGACATCTCGCAGCGGATGGCTGGCGAACCGTTCGCCACGACGATCAGTCGACAGGCGTCAATGTCACGGGCGGTCGGATTGGATGTTTCCGTTTTCCTACGTCCTGATCGATCATCCTCAAGACTTCCAACTGCGACTCTAGTTCCGCAATGCGCTTGTCTCGCTCTCGGACTTGTCGTTGGAGCGTCTGAACAAGGTTTGAATCGATGACAGCTGAATCGCTCTTCTTATCCACGGACGTGACGGGAGCCGTTCCGCATGCGCTCAGGGCCATCGCCCACAGGAGACCACATCCAAAGCTGAACCAGATCCTCTTGCACGTGCTCATGTTGTATGATGTGCCATTAGATGCGCGATCCTGCAAGGACATTTAGGATTCTGACAGTTGCCGAGGGACGCGCGCAAAGGAATGGACCGGTGATTCCTCTCGCCACTCTTTCCCCCCGTCCGTAGGATAGCGATTGTCTCGATAAAACCCTTACCCTGAGCCGCATGACGGCCAGGAAGTCGCCCATCCGGTGGCGCGCCATTATCGGTGCAGTGGCCATAGCATACGGCACGTCTTTTGTGTCGGGACTGGTGTTGGTCTGGGCAGGAATCACGCCAGAGACTTATCACGTGGGCTATCCGCTGCTTGCGCTGTGTGCCGGCGCAGTGGGAGTGGCTCTCGCCCTGAAGGCGGCTAACACCTCGCACCTCCCCTATCTTCTGGCCATTGGGGTTGGCCTCTGGACTCTCAACTCGATCGGCAATCTGCTTGGAACGCAAGCCTTCGCAGGATGGATCGAGAGCAGTGTCTTCACCGGTATCACCCTCATCCTGGGCCGGCTTCTGGTGGGAACAAGCCTCGACAGACCGGCGCTTGCCGCATCCTATTCTTCTCTCGTTCATCGAGTGACTCAGCCACACAGAAATCACTAGCACAGATTTCTCCCTTCTCACCGACGGCCTCGTCGAGCCTCTCCTTTTCACAGATTGTGGCGCTGAGATATCATATACTCACTCGATCGTAATCACTGTCCCGTGGGGCAGCCGGGATTGCGCAACTTCAGATCATTGGAACATTGAGCATGGAGACCTATTACACCGTTCTTGAAATCCAGGATGCTGCAACTCCCGATGAGATAAAGGAGGCCTACCGGCTCTTAGTGCAGGTCTGGCATCCCGACCGCTTTCACCATAGACCCGCGCTGTTGGCCAAAGCAGAAGAGAAATCCGGGAAAATTAATGTGGCTTTCGAGACGCTCAGCGATCCTGTCTTGAAACAACGGTATGACGACTGGCTTCGTACCTGCAATGGACAGAGTGCGAAGCCTGTTGAGTCTGTGACTTGCCCCTCCTGTCAGACAACGATTCGTCCCACTTCCACCCAACAAGAGAACTGGGATGCATACCAGCGCCGCCGCCAAGCGGAAGAGGAAGACAAGCACGCCGGCGCCGCAACGGCCCATGTAGATCAGCCTTTCCCCCGCACCAGAATGGCCGTGCTGGCCATCGGTGCACTCTTTACCCTCGTCGCTGTATTCGTGCTGACGAAACCTTCGAAGGTGATTATTTCCAACAAACCGCCTCAAGTGCATGAACAGGATGCTCTTCAGAAAACTGAGTCGTTGGAAGTTGAAAGTGACGCGCCTGTTCACCAAGCCGTGAATGTGCCCAATGGTGTTTCGTCTGAATCGATTCAGGCAAGCGACAAGAAAACCCTGCCTAGGAATCCACCAACGGCAGCACGCCAACAGGAACATCTGGATCGCCCTGAGTTAACACAGCGACTGATGGCGCAGGCATCTGCGCGTGTACCAGCTTCCCCGCCGGAAATGACTTCGGAGGTAGACCTGCAACAACTGATACGGCTGGCCAGACAGGGCAATGTGTCAGCGCAGAACCAGCTTGGACAAATCTATGCCACCGGGCGAGGGGTGCCACAGGACTATGCAGCAGCACGGAAGTGGTATGAGAAGGCCGCAGCTCAGGGCCACGGATGGGCCTTGAGCCAGCTTGGTCAACTGTTCGCCGACGGGTCGGGGGTACCTCAGGACTATAAGAAATCTCGAGAGTGGTGGGAACAAGCGTCAGCCCATGGTGTGGCGCAGGCGCAATACAATCTTGGACAACTGTATGCCACCGGGCGGGGCGTGCCGCAGGATTATGCAACAGCACGGAGTTGGTTCGAGAAAGCCGCGCTCCAGGGCCACACCTGGGCGCAGGCTCAGCTTGGACAACTGTACGCCAACGGACGGGGAATACCGCAAGACCGTACAGCGGCCAAGAAGTGGTACGAAAAGGCCGCCGCCCAGGGCAACGCATGGGCCCAGGCTCAACTCGCGTTGATGTAGCAAGATGCTGAAACGGTCGCTCTGCTCACCCAGCCTATCGGCGCGCACTGGCCTCGTTAGCTGTGGAGCGGGATCAAGAATACACTTTCATTACCAAATTTCTGTCCCACTGGGGCCAAGCACTCGACCAGCCTCAAAGGCACCGCCGTCGTTCACGGAAATAAACGCACTCCACGCGCTGGTGGAATACTCCTACCACAGCCGCTGAACAGCCGTTTCAAGTTTAGGCAAACAGGGCTCCAGTTCAGGCTTCGAGGCTCTGGTCACCACAAACGCTGCCGGTACATGCTCCCAATGCCGCAAGTCCGGTTGCAGCGCGCCTTCAAGCACCTCCGGCGCGGTACTCATCAAGGCCATCCCCCCGAGTACTGAGAGCTGGCAGAGCGCCCCCTTACCTTTGGCCGCCGCGTCGAGCACGCAACCTCCGACCATGACGCCAGCTCCTGCAGCCAATGGGACCAAGCTGTACGTCAGACCGATCGGTAATCGGATCCATGCCTGCACATTGAGGAACGGGTGATACCCATGGTTATGGCGAATCGCCACCTTCTCGAACCAGCTCTTCGTGGACAACCTCACGCCGGTGTCGGACCGACAAGCAGGAAGAAATTCTCCACTCGCCTTCACGGAAAAATACCCGCTCGTGGATCCAAAGAATTGTAGATCCCACGTGAGTTCAGGAAATCGACGGATGCCATAGACGTGCCACGGCTCGCTGGAGCCCTGCCCTTCATCGATTCGATCCACTTGTCGCGCAGCAAATAGTCGAACGGCATCCTGCTGACCTTTCCACATCACGTCCAGATCTCTCAACCGGAGCCAATCGACACGCGCCTCATTCACCTCCCCTACTCGCTCCCACAACACAGCGGACAGCAAGAGATTGACCGGGTCTTCGCCGTAATTGTAGAGCGGTGTAAATAGCTCATGATCCAACTGCCTGAGCTCGACCTTTGCCTCTTCAAGTTTCTGCGTGTTCGCATAACTCGCCGCGAGTAAGAGGCTCAGATAGCCGCGCTCATAACTCTCCAATACGTAATCGATGAAGGAGCCCTCCGGAATGAAGACATTGCCGGCCTCCTTGAGAAGAGAGAATGTCTTGTGCCGGAATTCCGATCTGGCCTTTTCGCCATACACGATCACGGTCTCGTAGCATCGCACCTCGAACGCATCGGCCAATCGGTTGAGGGTATCGATCCTGTCTGAAAGATCGATCTGCCGCTCGATCTCCGAACAGGCGCCACCGTATAGAGCCCGCCCACCTCCTGCCTGACAGCCGACGAGGCCCATCAATAGGCCTATGACCAAGGGGATCACCAACCGAGTGTGCAATAGGATCATCACGCCTCGCACCTGCACAAGGTCAATGGACGGAAATCTCGCGCGTCACTGTGGTCAACCCACTCACCCATTTAGGGGCACGGGTCTCGAATACTCCTGTCGTATCGGCCAGCGGGGACAGAAGACATCCGCTCAAGCTCATGATCTTTCAAATCCCGCCATTGGCCTGGACAAAGATCTCCAAGCACAATCGGCCCTATCGACATCCTCACTAATCGTAACGTCGGATGGCCCACAGCAGCAGTCATACGCCTGACTTGCCGGTTCAGTCCTTCTCGCAACGTTATTTCAATCCAGGCAGTCGGCACGTGTTTACGAACACGGATCGGCACGGGACGATCAGGCAATTGCGGATCGCCCGACAGGAGGCGAACCTCAGCAGGCTTGGTTTTCTTGCCATTCAGCGCCACTCCCTTTCGTAACTGCTCCAAGGCCTCCTTGCTGGGAATACGTTCGATTTGCGCAACATACACCTTCGCTAATTTGTGCTGTGGGTCCGTGACGTAATGGGCCAACCTGCCGTCGGATGTCAGAAGCAGAAGCCCCTCACTGTCTAAGTCGAGACGGCCTGCGGCATAGACGCCGGGTAGATTGATATAGTCTGCCAGGGTCGGACGCCCTTCTCGATCGGTAAAACAGGACAACACGCCATAGGGTTTGTTGAATGCGATCGTGCGAGAGGTGGGGTCACGTACGGATGGGATGGATTGACTCACAAGGCTCGCGTGAGGCATGAGCCTCCAACAAAGAATCGATCAGAACCAGAGTCTCAATCCGCCACCACCAACCCCCATACCGCCGTAGCCTCCAATGGGGAATCCCGGT
>CAYNDW010000364.1:0-6581 GCA_964395375.1 uncultured Cytophagia bacterium | reverse complement strand
AGAAACTGTTTTCCTGCGGCGTCAAAGCGGTGATTGCCACCGCGGTTCCCATCAATGATGAAATGGCCACGGAGTTTGCCGAGCAGTTTTATCATGCACTCGCCAACAAAGCCGCCATTCAAAAGGCCTTCCAAACCGCCAAAGCGTTTGTCACCACCCGTTACGGCAAGGAAAAAGAAGTTGGCGAGTTTCGCGCTCTGCACTGGGCCGGCAAAAAAGAAAGTCCGCCCTCCGGCGTGCCTTGGGGATTGTACGTCAATGCCAATGGCGAAGAAGCGCTCGCGTGGACATTGCCGGAAGCTGCCGAGCATCAGGTGATTATTCGCGGCGCCGCGGCTTCGGCAAAAACCGGCGCGTCGGTGAATACGGAGTTGATCGAGACGCTCTTCAATGCCGTGGCCAAGCACAGTCCCGAAGTGGGAGTTTTGTGGGAGGCCGCCAAACGCAGCAAGCGCCAGGATCTGCGCATGGTGCGCCAGCAGATCATCGACAGTTTTCCGGCGCCGGTGGGCGAGCAACTGCGCAAGCTCTTCGCCGGCAATGCCATCGACGTGCAGCGGCTGCGGCAACTGGTGCTGACTTATGAAACCGTTGCCGAGCTCTTCTGCTTCACGGTTTTGTCGCAGCTTTGGAATGCCCGGCACGACAATCCGGCGCTGAAACTCAGCGATGAGCATGGGGTTGAGTTCAACAGTTTTTTTGCGCTCACCGCCGATAGTCAGGCGACGTTCAACTATGTCAAATTGATCGCGGCCGTGGGGAAAATCTTCCAAGAGAACAAGATCGCGCCGTTTATGGAAGAGTTCACCGGTCTCGGCGAGGTGTTGCAACAGGAGGAATTTGATCGCGCGCACCGCTTCATGGAGGAAATGCGGGCGGAGCTGCTGCACGGTAAAGTGGCCGCCGAAGAGATCGAAAGTTTTTGCCTGCAGGCAGAAAAACATTTGGGCACTATTTTGTCCGCCCTAGCCTTTCTGGTCAAATATAAGCTCACCACCATCAAAAGGATTGACATTATCAAGCCCCGCCATAAAGCGCCGGAGTACCGCCACAACCAAGTCGTGCTCGACCGGGTAACCGCCGGAATCATGGATAGCGCAGAAGTCTATCCCGCGTTCACCGACAGCGAGTCGGTGATTTTGCTAAAAAACGTCGATGACGTCAAAGACTACCTGAGCCTGTCGCCTTTTATCATCGATGAAAACGCCTTCACCGGCGATCAAAACTCCAAGCTGTTTTTTTATTCCCATCACGAGGCTGCGGAGGACAGCTACCATTTTAGATTTGTCGATAATGCCGAGGAGGAGTTGATAATCTCGGAAAGCCGGTATCCGCAAATTAAAAAGCAGTTTGAGGAATTCAAACAAACGGTGTTTGGCAAATGAAATCACCTTTCAAATTTCTAGACGCCTACGATAGGCAAGACAAAGAAATCTTCTTCGGCCGGGCGGAGGAGATCGAGCAGCTTTACAAGCTCATCTTCCAAACCAACCTCGTGTTGGTTTACGGCCAATCGGGCACCGGCAAGACAAGTTTGATTCAGTGCGGCCTCGCCAATCGTTTCAAGCCCACGGATTGGTTCGAACTGTTTGTCCGGCGCAAGGACAACCTCAACATTTCGCTGCAGCGCGAAATTCGCCGGCACGCCGAAACTCCCATTGCGGAGGAGGCCACCGTTTCGGAGGCCATTCAATCTTTGTATCTCGATCATCTCCGGCCGGTGTATCTGATCTTCGATCAATTCGAAGAGTTGTTCATTCTTGGCTCGAAAGAAGAACAACAAATCTTCATTCGCACCATTGCCGCGCTGCTCAAGTCCGAGGTTGCTTGTAAAATTATCTTTGCCATGCGCGAAGAATACCTCGCCATGCTGTATGATTTTGAAAAGGCCGTGCCCTCGCTGTTCAATAAGCGTTTCCGCGTCGAGCCGATGAGCCTGCACAATGTGCAGCAGGTGATTACCGGCACCACCGCGGCCTTTGGCATCAAGTTGGAAGATGGCGACAAGACCGCGCAGCAGATCATCGACAACTTGAGCGACCACCGCGCCGGTGTGCAGCTTTCTTATTTGCAGGTTTATTTGGACAAGCTCTATCGCGAAGCAGCCCATGAGCAGAATGGTCGCGCAAGCGATAGCCAAACACCGATCATCTTTACCGAACAGTTGGTGCGGCAAACCGGCGCGCTGGGCGACGTGATGGCGGATTTTTTGGAAGAGCAAACCGCGGTGATTCAAAAAGCGTTAGCAACAAAATTTCCTCAAACACCGGCGGAAACAGTGAAGCACGTACTGGAAGAATTTGCCACTTTGGAAGGCACCAAACAGCCGATAACGCGAGCGGAGCTTGCAGCCAAGCTGGAAATGTCCGATTCCGTCATCGAGGCCTGTTTGATGGCGCTGGAGAACAGCCGCATCCTGCGCAACATTGAAGGCGTCTACGAATTGGCTCACGATACCCTGGCCGGGCGTATTGCCGACAAGCGCAGCGTTGAGCGCAAAAATCTGCTCAAGGTGCAGAAACTGATTAAAGATCGCCATTCCGCTTTCGAACAAACCCGTACTTACTTAAATAAAGAAGAGCTTGCCTTCATCAATCCCCACTTGGCAAAGTTGAATCTGAATGAGCAGGAATACTGGTTTGTTAATAGAAGCGAAAGCCTAGCGAAGTGGAAGCAAAGACGATTGACTGCCGGGACAATTGGGATCATGGCCGTTTTGATCAGCTTGACGATTTGGGCTTTCTTCAGCGCACGCGAAGCAGAACAGCAAAGAAATATCGCAAATGAAAACCTTGTAAAAGCAGAAAACAGCGCGCGCGAGGCAAAACAGCTAAGAGCTTTTGCAGATAGCTTAGCGCGCGTGGCAGAACAACAAAGAGATACACTAGAATATTTTATTGATAAAAAATTTATCACGGCTAAGGGTAGTTTAAAGGCCATTCAAACAGAACCGCAGGAGTTTCTAAGTCAATTGCGGCAAATAATGCCAAAGGCTCCTGAACCCAATCTCAAAAAGTTCATTGAAGCCTTTAACCATAACCTGGATTCCTCAAAGATAAATACACCTCTGCGACTAGCGGCGTTTCTGGCACAAATTGCCCGCGAGTCGCATGAGTTCAAATGGAGGGATGAGGGTTGGGGACCAACGCCGGCGCAAAAACGCTATGAACCGCCTAGTTCATTAGCAACGGCCCTCGGGAATGTCGAGCCTGGTGACGGACGGAAATATAGGGGACGAGGACTTTTTAAAATCACTGGAAGAAGCAACTATCAAAAATATTCAGAAATTTCCGGTTATGATTTGGTAGCAAACCCTGACCAAGCAAGTACAGTTGAAGTATCTACAGCACTAGCTTGTATACTTTGGAAGAGGAATGGGCTTAATGAAATGGCTGATGCAGGTATGTTTACTTCTATAACCAGAAGAATTAATGGAGGCCTCTATGCTTTGGACGAGCGACTTAAATATTATAATAGAGCCTTGGAAGTTCTTAAGGTGAAATAACTTCTTGCGCCCTAGGCCGTCCCTTGTCCCTCTTCAAAAGTCCAGCCGGTTTGACAAACCGAGAATGGACTTGAGAGAGTGAAGAAGAGCCAGTTGCTTTAAGAAGAAAGTGGCAAAGAAAACTTGCAGCAGCAAAACTTGACAACAAGGAAAAGCAAAGCCCAAAGCCGCCAAACGAAGGAAATATGCAATGGCACAAGCAATCGAACTTCAATCGAACAAACCCATTATCTTCCTCGCCCTTGTGCAACACCGCCCCGATGGCGGCGAATTTGCCCGAGGTAAAAAACAATGTTATGAAAACATCCAAACCAAATGAAAGGTAAAAGCTATGCTCACCGATGATTCATTGAAACAAATCATGCCCAAGCTTCCGGACGCGAAGCGAACCGCATTTCTGCCGCCGCTGCAAAGCGCGATGAATGAGTTCGCCGTGAACACGCCGAAGCGCGAAGCCGCGTTCTTGGCGCAAATCGCGCATGAGTCCGGCGAATTGACCATCTTCGCGGAGAATCTGAATTACTCGGCCAACGGTTTGATGGCAACCTGGCCCAAGCGTTTCCCCGACCTCGCCACGGCGCAGAAGTATGAGCGCAATCCGGAAAAGCTGGCCAACTATGTTTATGCGAGCCGCGTCGGCAACGGCAATGAGGCAAGCGGCGACGGCTGGAAGTTTCGCGGGCGTGGCCCCATTCAAATTACCGGACGCGAGAACTATCAGAAATATGGCAGCCGGTTGAACGTCGATTTAATTAATAATGCCGACAGAGCCGCGGCGCCGGAAGTTGGGTTTCGCGTTGCCGGTTTGTATTGGAAGGAAAACGGCTTGAATGAGCTTGCCGATAGTGAAATGTTCGAGACGATTACAAAACGAATTAATGGCGGATTAAAAGGCCTCGAAGAGCGCAAGCACTACTACGCGCGCGCGAAAACCGTGTTGGGCGTGCCGATCTCGCGCGGCATGGCCATGCCGGAATCCGAGCAAGACATTGAACTCGCTCCCGAGTTCACGCGCGGACAGGAAGCGCAAGAAGACAGCGCGCCGCGAGCGAAGAAAGCCCGCAAGGCGAGCAAGAAAAAAAGTAAGCGCGCGCCCGCGAAGCCTGCGAAGAAGAAAGTGGTGAAGAAGAAAGTGACCAAGAAGAAACCCGTTGGTGGTAAAAAAAGTGCGCCAACAAAGGCGAAAATCGTTACACCTCGGAGCAAAAAATAGGTTGCGCTGCGCACCTCTACGGCTGTCATTCAGGAGGAATCTTTTTAAGCGCTCGGCAGCATCTCCAGCACGAAAAAAGATTCTTTCAGAATGACAGGTAAAGTAGGGAATGTATAACCTGTTTCACACGGCGTCATAAGCGCCGCAATTGAGCAATGCCCTAAGCAATCGCACTTCAATGAACAAACCCGTCATCTTCCTCGCCTTTGCGAATGACCGCACCGAGGGCGGCGCGTATTTGCGCAATCTGCCCATCGAACTGGACGGCATTCGCAAGGCGCTGCAAAAAGCGCGACAGGCCGGGCTGTGTGAAGTGGTCGAGCGGTCGAATACCACGGTCGAAAACATTCTTGACGTGTTTCAAGAGTATCAAGATCGCATCGCGATTTTTCATTACGCCGGACATGCGGATAGCTACGAGCTTTTGCTGGAGTCGTTGAGCGGCGAGCATGCCATGGCGTATAGCGAGGGTCTGGTTTCGTTGCTCGCCAAACAAAAGGGATTGCAGCTCATCTTTTTGAACGATGGGATTATTGTTAAATGAAGAGGAGCAGAAATGTGGTACCTCTACCTCGATGAAAGCGGCGACTTGGGTTTTGATTTCGTCACCAAGCGGCCTTCAAATTTTTTTACGGTGACGGTTCTGCTCGGCCAGGGCGTGGAAAACAATCGCGCGCTCATTCGCGCAGTGAAGAAGACGATCAGACGAAAGCTCAATCTCACCAAGAAGCGGGAAGGACTGGTTATAACTCCAAGCGATATATAGATTACACTTTCTCCTCCTTGCTTGTCATTCAGTAGGATTTTTTTTACTCGCTGGAGATAGTGCCCAGCGCTTAAAAGGATTCCTTCTGAATGACAGCACGAGAGGTCGTAAGTGTAACCTATTTTGTGCTCCGAGTAGTAGCTTGTTAATCAACTTCAGGGCAAGCTGAATCCAAAAATTCCTTTTGATATTTATCATCAAGCCTCGGATCAGGATTATGGCTTACAGGCTGTGGATCTGTTTGCGTGGGGAGTGTTTCGAAAAAACGAGTGCGGGGATACGGAATGGTTTCAGCAATACGAGGATAGGATGCGAAGCGATTTACATTTCCCCTAAAATAAAAAATGAGCGTGCCCTACAGACTTGTTGCTCCAAGGCTGAGGCCAACCTATGGGAGGGAACACCTTGGAAATCTGTATAGGTCTTACCGCTCGCAGGCAAATATAGTTTTATTCCTAAAAGAGCCAAGTTCTTTTTTCTAAATTTTAAAGCTGCGTTCTCATGGAAACCACCGTCCCCACAGAACTCCGCACCAAGCTTCACTTCGAGCACAGTCACGCCTTCATCATCGGCATCAATGACTATGAGCAGATGCCCAAGCTGCAAACCGCGGTGAGCGATGCGCGTAAGCTGGCCGAAGTGTTGGCGCAGCAGCAAGGCTTTTTCGTGTTTCCGCCGCTGTTGAATGCGAAGGCCGCGGAGATTCGGCAATTGCTCGATCACACCCTTGCGGAGAAAGTGGGCAAAAAGGATTGCGTCTTTTTTTATTTCGCGGGGCACGGCATTGCCGCGGATGGCGACGACGGCCCCGCGGGCTATCTCGTTCCCGCGGATGCCGATCCTGCCGACATGAAAACGTTTATTCCCATGGAGGTCTTGCACAACAAGCTCCATGAGCTTCCTTGCCGGCATTTGTTGTTGGTGTTGGATTGCTGTTTCTCCGGCGCGTTCAAGTGGTCGAGCCAGCATCGCGCCATTGGGAATTTGATGCCCAAGAAAATTTTCAAGGAGCGTTTCGACCGCTTCATTGAAGAGCGGGCGTGGCAGGTGCTCACTTCCGCGGCTTACGATCAGAAAGCGCTTGATGTTTTGAAAGG
>CAYNDW010000363.1:0-6585 GCA_964395375.1 uncultured Cytophagia bacterium | reverse complement strand
AGCATCAAACAACGAGTTCGGTTTCGGCACCGCGCAGACGGCCTCCCGCGCAAGTGCCGCCGACCGCCTGGCCCTGACCGGTTTGGTGCAGGTCACACCGTCGTCGGGCAAGCTAGCCGGCGCTGCGGCCTTCACGCTGACGGTCACGAGGGCCGCCGGCGATCTGATCACCAAGACGGTCACGGTGACGAAGGAGGCGGCAGACAACAACGATGGCCTGGGCAACGACGTCGAGAAGCTGCTCGACGCCTCCAACAGCGCAACCTTTACGACGGCGCAGGAGATGGTGGCGCGACTGACGAAGGCGGCCACGGGTTCGGGTGGGAGCGGGGGCGGGGATAGCCCGATCAAGCCCAGCTTCGACGTCGCGAACAAGCGCTTCGCGGTCGAGATCGACCTGTCGCACGAGTTCCCCGGCCTCGATGTCCCCATCGCCTTCGACCTGGACCTCTCGCCGCTCGGCAACATCAGCACCGCCGGCAGCCCGACGATCCGCCTCGGCGGCGAGATCGGGTTCAATCTTACGCTCGGCATCGATCTGAGCGACACCATCGAGGGCTCCGCAAACCTGACCGAGACGACGAAGCTCGCGGATCTGAAAGACATCGACGTCTTCACCGACCTCATCAATCCGAACTACGCCCTTACGGCCGCTCCATCGGATGCCGTGACCGTGAAAGGTATCGCCATCACGCTCGATCGCCTGCGCGTGAGCGAAGCGCTGACATTCTCAAAAGCGGCCGACAGCATTGCGGTCAAGGCGGAATCGCTGATCAACGGCGTGTTGAACCTCACGTCCCCCGAGAGCACAGTGCTGACTGTCAATGGCGTGACGGCGAATGGCCGGACGGCTCCGTTGCGCAACGTGCCGCCGCCCGACCAGGTGGGTGGCAGCTACGTCAGCCCGCGTCTGGAATTCGACTTGCGCATCGACAGGCAGAACGGCGCGCTGCACGGCGAGACGTTCCACGTCGTCGTGCCGGAGAAGAGCTACTCTGTCGCCACCGAGAGCCAGTTCAAGCTGCGATGGCTTCCCGATATCGAGAAGGCGATTGTTTCGGCGCAGAACAGCTCGGCAGTCAGCACGATCATACGTGCCGGCGGCGCCACGTGGGAGAGCAGCGGGTTCAAGGCAGGTCAGACCATCGAGATTTCCAGCACGAGCCTCAACGCCGGGACCTACACGATCGACTCGATCAGCGGCGAGACCCTGACCCTGGTCCAGGATCTGAAAGGGACCGGCACAGAGGCAGGTGCTGTGGTCACAGGGCCTGGCACGGTGAGCTTGCCGACGGGCAGCCAAACCTGGGGCTCGCGGGGCTTTAAAGAGGGGCAGCGCATCACGATTTCCGGCTCCACCGCCGGCAACGACGGCACCTATGTCATCGAGAAGATGTCCGTGGACGGCCTGCGCCTGACCCTGGACAAGCCGCTCGATACGGAAGCCGCCGCGACCGGCATCCGCGTGACGAGCGGGGCGGTAGTCAGGCTCTCGCAGAGCGCGAGCTTTGTCGTCGATCCGCAGGTGTCCGAGACAACGGCGGTCACCTTCAAACACACCACCTTCAAAAGCACTGTGTCCAATACGGTGAGTTTCCTCCGGAGCAACGGCGCACAGGGCGGCCAGCCCACCCTCACACGCGCGTCGGGGAACTGGGCCGACGACGGCTTCAAGCCGGACCTCCTCATCAAGGTGATCGGCGACACGGTGAACAAGACAGGCAGCAGCCAGGTGTTTCGCGTCGATCGCGTCGAGGGCAATGTGCTGGTGCTGAAGAGCGGAGACGTCATCACCGACGAGTCGAACGTCGCCGACATCACCGTAGTGGGTCCCGACACGATCACGCGAGCCGATGGCTTGTCCTGGGCGATCGAGGGTTTCCACGCGGGAATGCTTCTGAAAGTCTCCGGCTCGGCCAAGAACGCCACGAACGATCATACCTACCGCATTGAGGCGGTGAACGACGCGGTTCTGGTCATGGACGACCTCGTCACGCTGACGGATGAGGCGAACGTGAACGCCAGCCTCCAGGGGGTGTACAAGGTCACCGTGCTGGCGAAGCCGAACGAGTCGCGCGCACTGGTGACCGACACCTTGAACAACACGAACGTCTCGGATCTCGCGCTCGATGTGAACTCGGCGCTGGAGGATGCGGGCCTCGGCCAGCTGATGCAGGCGGGTGTCGACGGCGCGCGCCTGGTTCTTACGGCTTCCGTCGGCGTCACAGGCAAGCCGCAATTCGAATTCGAGGACAACGCCGGCGATTTAGACGAGCGCGACACCATCGCCCGCACTGCGGGGAGCTGGCTGGACGATGGATTCCGAGAGGGAGCTTCGATCAGCATCACGGGCACGAAGCGCTTCTTCGGGCTGGGCGCAAACAACGACGGGGTCTACAAGGTCGAAAGACTCTCCGAGGACGGCAAGCGTCTCACGCTTGCTCCCGGTGAGCAGCTGGTGAACTCACAGGGCAGGATCCTCAGCGCGTTCAACGACGTCTCGATCACGCAGACGTTCGTCTTCAGCGTGACGCCGGATGCGATCGCGGCGACCGAACTTGGCCTGGGCGCCGCCGGCGCGGCGAAGGAAGCCGACCAGGCCGACCTGCTGATCTATCCAGCCACGGGGGGCGACGCCTTCCGCATCACGCTCGACGGCGCCGAGACCCTCGGAGACCTGCTGGCCCGGATCGAGGCGCAGACGAACGGTGCGGTTAAAGCCGAGATTAATGCCGACAAGGACGGCATCGATCTGATCCAGGTGCCTACGTTGACGGGCGATCCGAAGCTCACATTCAAGCACGAAGCGAGCAGCGCGGACACGGTGACGCGCGAGACAGGCAATTGGGGTGTCCCACTCTCGAAAACCATTCTCGAGACGCTCGTCTTCGACAACAACATTCTTAGCGCGGACACGATCACTTGGGAGGGAGGCGACTGGAGTGACGCGGGATTCATCGCAGACCAGTGGATCACGGTCTCCCTGTCCAAGGAAAACAATGGCCGATACAAGATTGCTGCTATTTCGGGCGACGGAACACGGCTGACGCTCGCCCCGGGAGACAGCCTGAGCAACGAATCCTCTTCCGCCGTGCGGGTGACGATGGAGGGGGATGGATTCAAGTCAGGCGACAAGATTCGCGTGGTCGGCTCCTCGGCCAACGACGGAGCCTACACAGTGGTGTCGATCTCAGACGACCGGAAGGTATTGACCCTTGCGTCGGGGTTACGCTCACTGACTCCCGAGGGACCGTCGAAAGACATTGCCGTCACGCTCGCCGGGATCGCGGTGTTCCGCGTCGCTTCGGTGAACGGCTCGCCCTCGGCCAACAAGCTGGGGATCCTGCGAGCCGATACGGACGCCGACCTGAACGGGGACGGCGCGACAGACGCGGGGGATGGCGATGGCCTGATCGCCGGTCAGAAGATCGCCGGCATCACGTTGCTTGATCGCTTCTACATCGAGAAGACGAGTCTGACGGGCACCCTGAAGCTCGATACCCCTGGCGATGCGGATGGGGACCCTGCTACCAAAGACGGTATCCGGATCGTGGGCGACTTCGGGTTCGCCGAGCTCGGCCTGAGCGGGAACGGCAACGTGGCTGGGGTGCTCACCGTGGGACTGGAGGATCCGAAGACCCAGGCGGGGACCGACGGTCGCATCACGTTCACCGAGCTGGTCGATGGCGTGAAAGGCGGCATTAAGGGGATTAAGTCGATTGTCGACGTGAGCGTCGGTGGCCCGACCGTTTCCGACACCATGCGGTTCGACCTTGTGGCTGCGGGTGACGACACCGTCACTCTGATCGGCAGCGAGACCTGGGGAGAATTGTTTGAGCCGCTTGACCTGATCGAAGTCCGTGGCTCGGATAAGAACAACGGCTTCTATCGGATCAAGTCTATCGATGCGGCCAGAAAGGTCCTCACGCTGGAGGATGAGCTCAAGGCGTTCGAGATTACTACCGCGCCGGTTACGGTTGCCGGCGGCATCGGCACGGTGAGCCTCAATGCCGACCTGTCCATCGGAGGTGTGGTCGACGGCCTGACTTTGGGCGACGCGCCGCAGCTGGTTATCGATATTTTCGACTTCGGCGACCCGTTCTTCGGCCATCAGTTCACGAAGAGCAGCAATACGGTCTTCGACGACCCCGAGCTGCACTTCGAGCGCTCCGACGCGTTCTCGGTCAACGGCAATCAGACCGACAAGATTGCCGTCGGCAATTCCGTGGTCGCGGAGCTGGATCTCGGGCAGACGGTCAGCGCTACTGTGACCAAGGTCGAGTTCGACGAACAGACGTCGAGAACGGTGGTCACGCTTCTGAACGGCGTGCTGACCGACGAAGGTGTCCTGACCGACGAGCTCACGCGCGTGACGGTGGGCGGGCTCGAGATCGCGGGCGCCAGCAAGGATTCCTTTACGCTGCTCGGCGACCGCAGCGGCGACCTGCGGGTCGGAGACAAGGTGGTGGCGGACGTGGCGCCTTCGGACTCCCCAGTCCCCGTTCTCATCACCTCCCACATCAAGAGCGTCAGCTATGACGCGACCTCCAAGAAGACGACGGTGACGCTGGAAGATGGCAAACTTACCGCCGACCTCTCCCAGGCCGTCTTCAGCCGTCCGGCGCTCATCCGCATCGACACGCCGGACTTCGGCGACCTGTTCGACTTCTCGAACATCAGCTTCAGCGACATCCTCGACGGATTGATCGCGCTCTCAGACTTCCTCGGCCAGTTCGAGCAGTTCGGTTTTCTGAGCGACCCGATCCCGCTCATCAACGTGAGTTTCAACGACCTGCTCAGCTACGCCGACCGCTTCGACGCCGCGGTGCAGGATGCCAAGCGCAATCCCGCCGGCACGATCCAGGCGTTGGAAGACAAGCTGAACGAGGCGTTCGGGCTGGAGGAAGGCGGGCCGTTCAGTGTGGACCTGTCGCTCGCGACTGAAGGTCGGGGCACGCCGGATACCTCTGATGACCATAAGATCCTGCGCGTCGATCTGACGCTCGGAGCCGGCTTTGCGGAGTCGCTCGGCATCGACTTCGACCTGGGGGATGCCGGGTTCCTGACCGGCAAGGCCGAGCTCGCGGCTTCGGGCGACCTGACCGTCGAGCTCGATTTCGGCATCGACCTCACTACGACCGACATGCGCGGCGAGCCGGAGCTGACGCTCGATGTGGCGACCGGCACGATTACGCGCGCTGCGGGAAGCTGGCTTTCCGACGGGTTCAAGGTCGGACAGTCCGTCTCGATCGGTGCGCCGGAAGACGCCGCCAGCCTCAACGCGGGGGACTACCGGATCGCCCAGGTCACGGCCACCGTCCTTACGCTGGAAGAGTTGCTGCGGGCCGACGAAACGCGAACGGACCTCACGGTGATCGGCTCGCGCTCGGTCTCGCTATTCGAGAGCACGGGGCTGTCCGGCCGGTTCCTCGCCTCGGCGGACGACATCAATTTCCGTGCGGCCGTCGGCCCGTTGGGACTGTTCGTCGCCGAAGGATCCGCCTTCATCAGAGGCGATGTCGATCCAGTGGTCGCAGGCGATCCCGACGACCTGTTCCGGCTGGGCCTCAATTTCGACGACGACGCGGCCGGGCGCAAGCTGCTGCGGGCCGTCGATCTCGGCGAGGATTTCTCGGCGCAGCTGGCGGGAACGATCATGGCCAGCCTGCCCGTCTACTTCCCCACCGACTCCATCGCGAAAGGCCGCGTACTGTTCGAGGCCAGCCTGTCGGTGGAAGACGGGTCGCTCGTCGCGAGCGATCTCGGCCAGTCGCTGCGCGCGGTCGATCTGGACGGCAACCCGATCGACGTCGCCGACCTCTTCAGCCTCGACGGCCTCGCCGATCTGAGCCTGTTCGACAACGTCCTCCTGCTTGTGGAAGGCGTCGACCAGTTCCTCGGCGGCCTGCAGGATGTGCTCGACGGCGAGGTGTTCGGCATCACGCTGCCGCTGATCGGCGACAGCCTGTCCGACGGCGCGCGCTTCATCGAGGACCTGCGCACGGATTTCATCGCCCCGTTCCGCGACCTGGTCGAGGACGCCGAGGATTTCGTGAAGGACTTCGGGGATCCGAACAAGAACATCCTCTCCGACCTGCTGTTCGACACACTTGCGCCGACGGGGCTCTTGCTGCGCACCGACGCGAACGGCAATCTCGTCAAAGCGACGGCGGCGGATCGCGAGGCAGGCGTCTTCACCCTGGGAGAGGTCATTCGATTCAGCGCGTCCAAGCCTCTGGACCAGGTCACGCCCGCGGATCTCAAGAACCGGGACTTCCAGATCGAATGGGATCTTACGCTGGGGCAGGCACCGACCGAAGTGCTGGGCACCACGCTCGATCTGGATCTCGGCATCCCGGGACTGGGATTCGAGGCGGAGGGTCCGCTAGGTCTGAACCTCGGATGGGATCTCGATTTCGGCTTTGGGCTCAACTTCACCGACGGCTTCTTCCTCGACATCGCGCCCGAGGACGGCACCGAGCTCGAAGTCACCGTCGACGTCACGTTACCCGACCGGATCTCCGGCCAGCTCGCCTTCCTGCAGCTCGACGCGCTCAACACCGGCAGCATGCTCGGCGCCACGTT
>CAYNDW010000362.1:0-6585 GCA_964395375.1 uncultured Cytophagia bacterium | reverse complement strand
CAGACGCGAGCATGAGCGTTGTGTCGGGGAAAAACGCTGGCGCGCTCGCCTCAGCATCTTGCCACAGCCATGCGGACAGATCAACCGCATTCGAACTGCGATTGAAAAGCTCGAACCATTCAACCTCGTTGCCGCGCGCATCATAATAAATTTCATTAATCACCACGGACTTTGCCGGATAGCCAATCGGCAGCATCGCCGTCGCGCGATTATTTTCTCGCACAAGATCGCGCGCCTCCTTCGTTTCAACCAGAATCGCATTTTTGCCCGAGGGCGGCTGAGGCCACTCGAATGAAACGAGCACAGAATCTTCACTGGCCAATTCGCTGTTGCCGGACACCTCGCCCAACGGCACCCAGTTTTGCGCGCCGGTCGGATCGTAATAGAAGAAGGTAGAGAAATTCTCGAGCCCGCGGCGACCGCGATTGCCGATTTGCGCGCGAATCTCAACGCTGGCTCCATACTTTGGCCGAAGCGGCGAAAAACGCAATGCTCGCACTTCAAGATCATATTCGCGCGGACTGACGCTATTGAATGCACCCGGCGTTGCTCCCCGGGCCGAAGCGCTCGGCTGCCAATTGCTCTTCTCATTACCGCGTTCGAACCAAATCTTTTCAATCGACTTGCCGCGTTCGCCCCAATCGTTTTCATAAGCGAGCGAATCGATAACGTTATTATTGAGATCGCGCAGGCGCACAATCTCGCCGCTTTGATTCAACGATGGAAAATTTTGCGTGACGATGATGAGGCTATCCGGCAAGCCATATTGCGAGGCCAACAATAGCGAAGAAGTGAGCACACGAAAGCTCCGCGGCGGAATGAAAATCTGCGCCGTAATTGTGGCTCGACCACGCGCCTCATCTTCCACAAACCACTTGCACAAAGATATCGCGGCGTTGCTCGGATTAAAAATCTCCACCCACTCCGGCTCGCCCTCCGCTGGATCGAACATCACTTCATTGAGCACCAATGCGCGCGTGCCAAATCCGATTTCCATCTGCGCGATTGCACGATTGTTCTCTGCAACGAGATCTGCCGTCGCACTCACTTCCGCCATCACCCGAATCTTTCCAGAAGGCGGAGATTGCCACACGAACGACGCGACCACAGAATCTTCGGGCAAGATCACTCGCGTCATGGGAATAACCGACAACACATTCCAATTCGCCGCGCCGGTCGTATCGTAAAACAGCATCACGGAAAAATTCTCGAGCGCGTTGCGGCCTTTGTTGCGGACAATCGCTTCCAATTGCACGGCCTCGCCGAACTGCGGCTGCTCCGGCTCGAAGCGCAGCGGGTTGATTTCGAGATCATACTCACGCGGGCTAACGCTGTTGAACGCTGCCGGCGTTGCGCCGCGATGCGACGCGCTCGGCAGCCAATTGCGTTGGCTATTCGCGCGTTCGTGCCAAATCTTCTCGATCGACCTGCCCGCCTCGCCCCACTCTTTTTCATAGGTGATCGAATCAATCACCGCGCCGCTGAAATCGCGCAAGAGCACCGCGTCGCCGGTGTTGTTCAAGCTCGGAAATTTGTTCAGAACCACAACCGAAGTGTCGGCGAGATTGAAAAGGCCGGCCAGTTCTTTCGAGGCCGTGAGCACGCGATAGCGCTTGGGCGGAATAATAATCGTTTGTGTGATCGCGCCTTTGGCTCCGCTCTCATCTTCCACTGCCCATTCCGGCAGCGGCACGCTGAAGCTTTGCGGATTATAAATCTCGATCCATTCCGGCTGGCCGCTCGCGGGTTCGAACATGACTTCGTTGATGACCACAACCTCACGCCGCCAACTCACGGCAATCGGCAGCGACACGGTATCGTTGCGCGCATTCACATCGTTTGCAATCGCGAGCGTTGCCAGAAGATTGTATCGTCCCGCATTCATCGCCGGCGCGTTGAAGTGAAGGCGCAAAGTATCTTCACTGATCAACGTTTGTTGCGAAGCAAGATTGCCGAGATAAACCGGCGCACCAAACTCCCGCCCGCGCGGAATCAAATCGAAATCAACATTCACGCCCGATAATGTTTCGCGACCCACGTTGCGCAACAGCACCGAGATGATCGCCGGCGTGTTTTCTCGCAAAGGATACGGCGTGAGCGCGAGGCTCTGCGCCACTAAGCCGCCGTCGATTTGCGCTCGCGTCACGGAGTTTGTGAAGCCTGGCGTGCCGTCCACGCGCAACGCATTTGCCCAATTCGAAGCAGAATCGTCTTCGTTGAGTTCGATCTTCTCCTCCGAAATGCCGTCAGCGTTGCCGAGCGAATACGTGAAGTTCGCAATAGTATCGCCCTCAGCATTCACCAATATCACCGTCTCCGCCGTGCTATTGGAGAGGCCGCCGCTGCCCAGTGTATTGTCGTCAATGGTAATGATCAAAGCTTCGGGAGGAATGAGCGCATCGTATTGCGTGGAAGATTGAAAGTAGGTGGGATCGAGAATAACAGCGAAGTGTTGTGGCCGCAGCACGAGCCCGCGCGTATGCGCGATGATCTCATCGAGCGCACCACGTTCGCCGATCTTCCAACCGGCGAGCGAAACCGAATCTGTCGCGCTGAGATTGAATAGCTCGACAAACTCGTTCGCCTGCTCGCTGCCACGCGGGTTGAACATCACTTCGGAAATGATGATCTGCCCGCGCACAGAAGGAGCCGTCGCCGCGAGTACAAAGAGAGACAGAAACACCGGATAGCGTTTCATGCTCGCCCCTTGAGAGATTTGTTTTGGGATTAAGTGTGAAGGATCGCGCTGATTTGATCGTTTGCTCTATGACACCTGAATCGCATAATCAAACACGGGTACTACGGCTCTTCTCGCAGGTTGGAGCTTCCTCTGGGCAAGCTGAATCAGCTCATCCGTGACTTCCGGCGAATAAGTTTTTTCTCCACATTGAGCACAGACCTCGGCGGGCACGTTTTCAACAAAAAAATAATCGCTGTCTTCGTCATAAACGAAGGTTACTTTCCGCGCTTCAATCTTGCCTCCGCAATAGACACACTTCATTTTGATCTCCTTATTCGACAATCGATCCATTCTTCGGGGTCGGGTGGATAGGTTGTAATCACAACTACTTTGGGCGGAAGAGAAACTTGTACGTGCAAGTCTCTCCCCGTTTGTGTTTTGCCGTAAATCAGGCAGCTTGGCGAGTATTTATCCTCTGGGTATTCTTCAATAATCTCTCCGCGAAGGATGGCTTGCGTTATTTCAGACCGCTGAATGGCCCTCTGAATCATCCGCTTAGTTGCGTGATCCGATACGCGATATTCGTCGCGTCGAATTTTGTCTTGAATCTCAGCGATTGCCATACAAGTAACTCTTCCGCACAAACTTTATTGACCACTCGAAAATAATATATAAAAGAACTCATTACAAGAAGAGATCTGAGGCAATGGGCAAGAGCTTTTTCACACCTTATTCCTCTGCCGTAACAGCCGCAGCGTGCCGGGAATGTTTTTGAACTTCGCCCACAGCGAGCGCCCGTGTTGAAACTGCGCGAAGTTTTCAATGCTCGCGAGCAGCGCGGCGTCGTAGTGAAACCACCACGGCTTGCGCAGAAACGTGGCCAACTCCGTGTCGATGAACTTCATGCGCGTCATTTCCAACAAGCCTTCGGGCCCGTGCGTGCGACCGAGGCCGCTGGTTTTGATGCCGCCATATGAAGCCTCGCTCGTGCCCACGTGCGCGATCAAATCATTGATCAACACCGCGCCTGCTTCGAGGCGGCTCGCGAGCGAACGCGCGAGCTTCGCATCTTTGGTCCACACGCTCGCAGAGAGTCCGAACTCCGAATCATTGGCGAGTTGCAGCGCTTCTTCCGCATCGCGCACGGGGTAGATCGGCAACAGCGGGCCAAAGGTTTCTTCGCACATGACATTCATTTGCGGTGTGACTTGGGTTAAGATCGTCGACTCAAAAAAGCACGGCCCCAAATCAACACGGCGTTTACCGCCGCAGAGAATTTTCGCACCGTTGGCGACGGCGACTTGCAATTGTTTCTCAATCATATCCACTTGTCGCGGACGAATCATCGGCCCAATGTCGGTTTCGGGATCATCGCCTTTGCCAAGTTTAAGCTGCCCAACTTTGCGCACGAGCATTTCCACAAACGGCTGAAACACTTCACGCGCAACAAAGATGCGTTTCGCGGCCACGCAGCTTTGGCCGCAATTCACGAAGCGGCCCCACAGTGCACCGCTCGTGGAGTGCTCCAAATCCGCGTCGCGCAAGACGATCATCGCGTCGCTGCCGCCGAGTTCGAGCGTGACCGGGATGAATCTCTCCGTGGCCGCGAGCGCGACTTTGCGTCCGGTGGCGACGCTGCCGGTGAAGACGATGCGATCCAATTGGCATTGCGCAAGCGCCGCGCCGGTGAGGCCGTCGCCTTGCGCGACCGTGAAAACATTCTCCGGCAAACCCGCCTGCCCAAACAACTCCGCAATCTTTAGTGCGCAGCTTGGCGTGAACTCCGAAGGCTTGAGCACTACAGCATTGCCCGCGAGCAATGCGGGCACGATCGTGCCGAGCGGGAGCATGAACGGATAATTCCACGGCGAGATGATGCCCACGACGCCGAGCGGTTCGTGCACAAATTTACCGCGCTTTGTTTTGAGCGCCCAATTCGCATGCGACACGCGCTTCGAACGCAGCAACTTCTTGCCGTGTTTGAGATAGTAATGAATGAAGTCGAGCACGGGCATCACTTCCATGGCCTGGGCTTCAAACACGGGCTTGCCATTCTCGCGCGTTATGAGGCGCGCAATGTCCCTACTCTGCACGAGCACGAGGTCGGAGAGTTTGCGGAGGTATTGCGCCCGTTCATCAAATAAAAGCGCGCCCCAGTTTTTTTGCGCAGTCCGCGCGCGCGCAACCATGGATTGCACTTCTTCCGCAGAGGCCGATTCAAATTCGCGCCACACTTCGCCGGTCGCGGGATTGAGCGATTGCACGCGCGTGCGTTTAGGATCTGGCGAACGAGTCGCCGCGCCGTTTGGTGGCGCAACGGCTTCTTTTACGGAAAAAACGTTGATGCTCTCCGACGTTTTGATATCGCTCATCATCTCGCTCCGCTCTTCTTTTGTCAATGCCTTCTTTTTAATCAGCACAAAGCTCTTCCGCCGAATTTCGCCGAAGTCACCGAGTGTCGCCGAGAAAAGCACAATCGTTTTGCCTCGATAAACTGTGTAGGAATCTAAAAGCCCTCTTGCGCTTTAAACAAATTCGCTTAACTTTGTTGCATGATAAATTTTTCCGCCGCCGAAAAACATCTGCGCCGCGTTGATCCGGTGTTGGCGAAGATTATTGCAGAACAGGGCCAGTGCGTGCTCAAACCGGATCGCCGCTATTTTCAATCCCTCGTGGAAGCCATTCTCTCCCAACAACTCTCCGTCAAAGCCGCAGCCACGATCTCGGGGCGCTTTCGTGACTTGCTCACGGGCCAAGTTTTACCCGCAGCCATCTTGTCGTTGCGCGACGAACAGTTTCGCGGCGTCGGCATCTCGCGGCAGAAGATGGCGGCCTTGCGCGATCTCTCTTCCAAGTGGCAAGCCGGCTTCGTCAATCCGCGGCGCTTTGCGCGCATGAGCGATGAAGCAATCATCGCGGCATTGACGCAAGTGAAAGGCGTCGGCCGTTGGACCGCGGAGATGTTTCTCATTTTTTCGCTCTGCCGCCTCGACGTGCTCCCGCTCGGCGATCTGGGCTTTCGCAATGCCGTGAAGCAAGCTTATCGTTTGCGCAAATTGCCGGAAGAGAAACGCCTCTTAAAGCTGGCCGAGAAGTGGAAGCCCTATCGCGCGATTGCAACGTGGTATATGTGGGCCAGCTTGGATAATAAACCGATGTCGGAAGCATAATCCTTTCACCTCATGGAAACATGGAACTCCTAAAAAAAATCTCCCGTCTCGCTTTTTTTGCGCTGCTTCTCAGCTTGTTGATTGGGTGGCCCACTTTAAAAAATCAGCCTGTGCTTGCAGCGTTTCTTCTCCTCATGATCGCAATTCGCGGCCTGGAACTACGCCACGCTGCGCCCGAGGGTTTGATTCACTGGTATCGCGCCGAGCAGCATCCGCGCTGGATTGTTTGGCTCAGTGGCGCGAGTTTTCTTACGAATGTTGTGGTGCCGATTTTGGATCACCGCTATCGCGGGGAGGTTTTTTGGTCCAGCCCATTCCCACAAGCTTCGTGGTGGCTGGCCGGTATCGGTTTAGCGTTTTTAATTGCGGGGAGCGTTTGGCGCTCGAAAGCGATCGTGGTGGAAAAAACGCCCAAGCCGGTCACAAAAATTTTGGATAGTAAACGCAAAACGAAAGGGCGGGTGGTGGAAGAAGAGCCCGAGCCTGCGCCGCGATTTCGTTTAGAGCCGGCTTTTTATCACGCCACCGCGGTGTCGTATTTCGGCATTGCCGTATGCTGCACCAGCTTGTGGGGGGCGCTCGCAATTTTTGTGGTGATTTTGCCGCCGTTGTTTTATGGCAAGAAGGCCGCGGCAATGGCAAGCTAGCTTTAGTTTGCAAGTTTCCTCAATCTGTCATTCTGGAAGAACCTTCCCTCGCGCTGGGAATAATGCCGAGTACGAGGGAAGTTCCTTC
>CAYNDW010000361.1:0-6588 GCA_964395375.1 uncultured Cytophagia bacterium | reverse complement strand
CACGGTTGCAATCTTCGCCACTTCCGAAGGTTGAAAATGAACCGGCCCGAAGATGAACCAGCGATGCACGCCCTTGCCTCCGCCAATAAACAACACGAGCACCAGCAACACGAGACTCACGCCATAAAGCAGATACGAACTGTTATAAAGCAACTTCGTCGGCGCAATGATGATTGCGGAGGCGATCATGACGCCGAGCAAAAACCAGATGATTTGCTTGGTAAAATTATTTTGCAGGATTTCGTCCGCGGCGTTGGAAGCCGTTGCGCTATAGATGGCCATCAAGCCCGCGCTGATGAGTAGCAGCACGCACACCATGATGACTTTATCCAAGCCGCGCCAGTTTCGACCACTTTGAGTGAGCATGAGAAAAGTTTGATCGGAGGAAATTTTCGTTTGGGTCCAGGAGTCGCGCAACCGTGATGCCGGTTAATCATCGGCCTCGTTTTTTAGCGCATGCGCGACGAGCTTGTTCTGCTCGTGCAAGAGGGCGATGATTTTGCGCGCGAAGGGCGCGGCATTCGCGCCGCCGCCGCCGCCGTTTTCCAAAAAGATGCAATACGCAATCTGCGGATTCTCGAACGGCGCAAAGCCGATGTACCACGCATGCGTTTCACCGTGCGGGTTTTGTGCCGTTCCGGTTTTCCCCGCGGAAATCACGCCGGGCACTTGCGCTGATTTTGCGGTGCCGGTCGGACTGTTGACCACCATGTGCATGCCGCGTTTGGCTATTTCATAACTACGCGAATGGATGCCGGGAATAAACACCGAGTCCGGTTCGGGATATTCTTCTTTAAAAGTGATCGGGTTCATATAGCCGCGGCGCACGCGTGGTTTGAACGTGCGGCCTTCGTTGGCGATCGTCATCGCGAAATAGGCCATTTGCAACGGCGTCACCAACAACTCGCCTTGGCCAATGGCGAGGTTCAACATCAAACCCTTGCTCCATTTGTTGCGGCCATAGCGCTGATTCAAGTATTCTTCGTCGGGCACCATGCCGCCGCGCTCATCCACCAGGTCAATGCCGGTGGTCTTGCCGAAGCCGAACAGCCTCGAATACTTCGCCCAGTTTTCCAAGCCGATTTTTAAACCCATGCGATAAAAATAAACGTCGCAAGATTGCTCGATTGCTTGCAGCATATTCATCGTGCCGTGGCCGCCTTTTTTCCAACAACCAAACGGGCGATTGCCCATCCGAAAATAGCCGGGACAAAAGACGCGCTCCTCCGGATCAACCAATCCGGTTTCCAAACCGGCGATGACCGTGATGATTTTATAAGTCGAGCCGGGCGCAAATAAGCTTTGCAGCATGCGGTCATACAGCGGTTTTTGCGGATCGTTGATGAGGCGATTCCAATCTTGCGGCGAGAGCGGACGCGAGAACAAATCCGGATCATAGTCCGGCTTGCTCACCATGGCAAGCACTTCCCCATTTTTGCAGTTGAGCACCACTGCTCCGCCTTTGTGCTCGAGCATTTCGGCTTCGAGCATGCGTTGTAACGCGGCATCGATGCCGAGGATCAGATCCAAGCCCGGCTCCGGCGAGTTGCCGTAATAAGCCGAGTTCGGCCCGGAGGCAAGATCGCCGACCACCCGTCCGAGCGCGTCGACTTCCATAAAGCGTTTGCCTTTTACGCCGCGCAATTTTTTTTCATATTGGCGTTCGAGGCCTTTCTTGCCGATCAGATCACCGGGAGTATAACTTTCGCCATTGGCCGTGAGTTCGGCGTCGCTGATTTCGCCGAGGTAGCCAAAAAGATGCGGCGCTTTGATGCCGCTGCGATAGGAGCGGCGCGATTCGGCGCGAAACTCGAGGCCGGGCAATTCGATGCGGCGTTCATGCAAGAGGCTGAAGCCGGAGAAATCGATTTGGCGTTCGATCTTGGTGGGAATGAGGTTGCCGCGTTTGGTGCGCGTGATTTGCTTGCGCAAGTCTTCTTCCCCGGTGTGAAACGCGGTCGCGAGAATTTGATAGCCGGGTTTATTTCGTGCAAACTGCGCGGGCACGACATAAACGGCATAGGCGGGCCGATTGTCGACGAGCACTTCTTTATAGCGATCACGCAACAGCCCGCGCGGCGGCTCAATCGCCACCGGGCGCACGCGATTTTTTTCCGATTCTTTGAGAAATTGCTCGCCGAGGTAAATCTGCACGTAAGCAAAGCGGCCTAGCAAGATGAGCAGCAGCACGGCCAGGCCGGCGTTAAAAAAAGTGCGTTTGTTTTGTAACGTCAGTTCCATGCGAAGTTATCCGTGTTAAAGCGCGCCGACTTTCGTTTTTAATCAAGCGCCGGCTTGTTACGCAACGCTTCCGGCCACAACATTTGAATAATCGCGACGAAGACCACAGAGTAAATCGAGTTCGGCAAGACGTAGCGCAGAAAGACATAAAAAAAATTCAGCCCGGCGTCAAAATAAAAAATCGTGTCGCGCAGGAGGTTGTGCGCGAGGGCGGTAATAAACGCAACCAAAATCGCTACCTGCAATTCGACCTTGGCTTTGTCTTTTACCAGCGTGCCGGCCACAAAGCCGGCCACGGATTTGGCCAGCGCTTGCAAACCGTACAATTCACTCACCGCGACATCTTGCACCAAGCCCGCGAGAAATCCGGTGAAAATTGCCGGCGTCGCGCCATGACGGATGGCCGCGAGAATCACGCCGATCAACATAAAATCCGGATGCACATCGGAAAACGCCAGTAATGGCACCACCGCGATTTGAAGCGCCAACAAAAAGGAGAACATCAAAAGGTATTTAAGAATCCGTTTAAACAAGCGGCTTAGCCTCCCGTGCGGGCGTTGGGTGCGATCGGGTTACGTAAATTTGCGGCGGGCATGAGCACGAAAACTTCTTCCAAGCGCGAAAAGTTGACCGCGGGCAGCAACGGGATTTTTTTAAACATGCCGGATTGTTCGACGGTCGGCTCCAGCACAATGCCGATGCGAAGCCCCGGCGGAAACAACGCGCTGGAATCGGAAGTCACCACCACGTCGCCGGTCACGACGTCGGCATGGCGTGCGACTCCGGTCATTTCAAAATCCTGCGAGTTCATCCACGTTGCGATGCCCAGCACGCGGCTGCGTTGTATGCGCGCGCTCGCGCTAAAATCCCGGTCGAGCAAAAGCTGCACGTGACTGGTGCGCTCATTGACTTTGAGAACTTTCCCCGCTAAACCTTCCGGCGTAATCACCGGCATGTTGACCTGCACGCCCGCGGATTCACCGAGATCAATCACTACCGTGTTCGGCGTGCTATTGCTTTCTTTGAATAAGACGCGCGCGGCGCGCAGCTCGAACATCGCGCGTTGATCATATTCCAGCATGCGGCGCAGGCGCACGTTTTCTAAATAGGCTTCGCGCAATTGGCTGTTTTCGAGCAGCAACTGCGTGGTGCGTTGGCGCAATGCGCTCACCTCTTCCGGCGTGTAGTCGCGCCAGTTTTTCCAATCCGCCAACACATGAAACGCGGCATAACGATCCACCGCGAAACTGCGTATCGCCTCAAGCTGCGGCGCATCATTATTGAACAAGATTGCCAGCGCGGCGACAATGGCCGCGAAGAGCACGAAATATTCACGGCTCGAAACGAGCAAGGAACTAGGGCGTTCTAACACGGAGTTGCCACCTCAACAAATTTTCTCATACCGGCCGCGGATCACCCTCCTCCTGGTCATGCTGAAGAACCTTCCCTCGGATTAAATGCGCCTCTTAAAACGAGTGCATTGTCCGTAGCACCGCCCCCTTGTGGGGCGCAGGTGCGAACAATAAAATCGCGATTGCGACCGTGCCCCACTAGGGAGCAGAGCCGCAAAATCAACTAATCGCGCACTAGTTTGTTCCGAGCGCGAGGGCAGTTCCTTGCAGGATGACAGTGCGAAGAGCGCGTTTGTCATTGCAAAACTCTGGGCTTAATATCGTCTGACTTTCGACAGCACTTTTTGATAACGATGAATCGATTCCAACACTTTGCCGGTGCCGCGCACCACCGCGGTGAGCGGGTCTTCGGCCACAATTACCGGCAAGCTGGTCTCGCGGCGTAAACGCTCATCCAGTCCGCGCAGTAACGCGCCGCCGCCGGAAAGCGCGATGCCACGATCCAAAATATCCGCGGAAAGTTCGGGCGGCGTTTTCTCCAAGCATTGTTTCGTGGCTTCGACGATGGAGTTGACGCATTCGGCGAGGGCTTCCTGCACTTCCATCGAAGTGATTTCCACCGTCTTGGGAATGCCGGCCACGATGTCGCGCCCGCGCACGCTCATGGAAGTTTTATCGCTGAACGGCGCGGCGGACCCAAGCGTGCATTTGATGTGTTCCGCGGTGTTCTCGCCGATCAGCAAATTATAATTGCGCTTAAAATGCTGCACCACCGCCTCGCTCATTTCATCGCCGGCGATACGAATTGAAATATGATTCACGATGCCGGAAAGCGAGATCACCGCAATCTCCGTGGTCCCGCCGCCGATATCGATGACCATGCTGCCCACCGGCTCTTCGATCGGAAGGCCTATGCCAATCGCTGCGGCCATCGGCTCGTCGATGAGGTGCACTTCCTTCGCGCCCGCATGCTCGGCCGAGTCGCGCACCGCGCGCTTTTCCACTTCCGTCACGCCGCTGGGAATGCTGATCGCCATGCGCGGCCGCCAAATGCGCGTCACTTGCACGCGGCGAATAAAATGGCGGATCATGGCTTCGGCCAATTCGAAGTCCGCGATCACGCCGTCTTTCATCGGACGCACGGTGATGATCTCGTTCGGCGTGCGGCCTTGCATCTCTTTCGCCCCATGGCCATAGGCCACGATTTCCTGGTCAACCTTGCGAATCGCCACGATGCTAGGCTCGTTAACTAAAATGCCTTTGCCGCGCACGTAGACCAACGTGTTGGCCGTGCCCAAATCCATGGCAATATCGCTCGAGAAAAAATTTTGAAAAGAGAAATTCATTCGGGCTGCGCCTTTCCTTCCAGACCAGTTTGAATTTTAAGTGCTATGTGGTTCATTGAAATTTTATTTGCTTGAATAATTCTCTAAAATGTCATTCCGGAGGAATCCTTCTAAGCACTCGGCACAAAGTTCATTTGAGAGCTAGTTCCAGCGCTAAAAAATATTCTTTCAGAATGACAGTTGAACACGCTGCGCCAGCGTGACGTTGCAGCACTAGCCCGCGCAACTTTCAATGCCGAAAATGCCGCATGCCAGTGAAGAGTATGGCGAGGTTGTGCTGATTCGCCGCTGAAATCACTTCCGCATCGCGCAGCGAGCCGCCGGGCTGAATCACCGCGGTGACGCCGGCCGCGGCCGCGAGTTCGAGTCCATCGGCGAACGGGAAGAACGCATCACTGGCCATGGCTGCGCCGGTTAATGAAAAGCCCGCGACTTTTGCTTTCTCAAGCGCAAGCTTCACGGCATCCACGCGGCTCATTTGGCCCGCGCCAATGCCGAGCGTTTGCTGTTCATTGCACAGCACGATGGCGTTCGATTTCACCCAACGCACGACTTTCCAGCCGAAGCGCAGGGCTTGCATTTCTTTTGTTGAAGGAGAACGTTGCGTGACGCACTTAAAAACTTGCTCGTCATCAACAGCAAAGTCCTGCTCTTGTACCAACATGCCGCCCGCAACTTTCTTCAGTTCGAAGCTCATGCGCGGCGCAAGATTCACTTCGGGCAATTCTAAAACGCGCACGTTTTTTTTCTGCGCAAAAACATGCAAGGCCTCGGCGCTGAACTTGGGCGCGAGCACGACTTCGGTAAACAACTCTGCAATCGCCGCCGCGGTCTCGGCCTCCACTTCGCGATTGCACCCGACGATGCCGCCGAACGCCGAAACCGAGTCTGCCGCTTTCGCTTTTTGATAAGCCGACAAAAGATTTTCGCCCACGCCTACGCCGCTTGGATTCGCATGTTTGATGATCGCGCAACAAGGCTCTTCAAACATGCGCACAAGATTGAGCGCGGCATCGGCATCCGCAATGTTGTTATATGAAAGTTCTTTGCCTTGCAACTGCTTCGCGCTTGCAAATCCCGCTTCGCGGCTCATGCTGTCGCGATAAAACGCCGCGCGTTGATGAGGATTTTCACCGTAGCGCAGGCTTTGAATTTTTTCAAGAGCGATTACGATGGAATCAGGAAGCTCGATTTCATCCAGCGCGCTTTCTCTGATTCCCTCCGTGAGTGGGGTGTTGTCAGTGGTTCGAGTTTTCGCACGGAGCAAATAATTGTTGATCGCCGCATCGTATGCCGAAGTATATGCGAACGCCGCGTTTGCCAATTGCCGCCGCGTTGCCAAAGTCAATTGCCCGCCGTCGCGCTCAAACGCGGCAAGCGCCGCTTTATATTGAAGCGGGTGCGTGAGCACCGCGACGTGCGTAAAATTTTTTGCCGCGGCGCGAATGAGCGCAACGCCGCCAATATCGATATTCTCTAGCGCATCCGCAAGTGTCGCGTCCGCCCTCGTTACGATTTCGCGAAAAGGATAGAGGTTGACAACCACGAGATCGATCAACCCGATGCCGTGCGTTTGCGCTTCCTGCAAGTCCGCGTCAAACTCACGTCGCGCCAAAAGTCCGCCGAAAATTTTCGGATGCAGCGTCTTC
>CAYNDW010000360.1:0-6591 GCA_964395375.1 uncultured Cytophagia bacterium | reverse complement strand
AGCATGAAGGGAGGATTGCTGCAAATGAGAAAGTTATTTAATTGACGATCCTTAGCGCCTTGCGAAAATTTTAAACCTTCGCAAGGTTGAATTAATTCGTAATAATCCCAATCTAATAGAACCTCACAAGGAGTAATGCAGCATGGCGACTGTTGAAACAATTGAAGCAAAAGTGAAGCAAATTATTGTTGAACAGCTTGGGGTCGAGCTCGCCGAGGTCACGGACACGGCTAGTTTTGTAGAAGACCTCGGCGCTGATTCCCTCGATACGGTGGAATTGGTGATGGCGTTTGAAGAGCAATTCGATCTCGAAATTCCGGATGAACAAGCCGAGAAACTTCAAACTGTCGGTCAAGCCTTGGCATATCTCAAGGAAAAACTCCCGTCCTGAACCGATGCGCAATAACTCGTATCGGCTTACGAACTAGCGCACCTGCAAAAAAAACTGTGTGCAGATTCAAAGGCGGAGAGAGGAAAAGCTCACGGAATTGCTGCGCGCACAGCGTGAGCAGGGAATTTTGCATCCAAAGTTTTTCGGCGCAGTAAAAGTGTTGTGGTGAAATCGCAAGCCGGCATGCACTGGAAAGGGGTGGAGCATTCGCCCCTTTTTTTGTTGCAAACCGTTGCATCCTGCGGCACCGGCGTTCCGGTCACGTTGGCGCCACAGAGAACATCGTCAAAACCGCCTTGAGGCGTGGGACATTTTAGGGCAGAGCAGGCAGAAACTTTTGTGGCGATGCTACAGTGCACAAAATAATCACGAAGACGAGGTTTATAGCCTTGTGCTCGTGGAGATTGGGTGCCGCATAAAAAATTCTCCTGCTCGCCGATAATGCACTCACACCTTTCTTGGGCGGCGCTATTTAAAACCAATCTACTTTGGTCGAGACCCCCTCGACCACAACCGTCGCAACAATCTCCCGTGCATGAGCTATGCTGAAATGGTGGCGCAAGGTATTTTTTCGAAAAGGGCATACGGGAGGGGAGCAATTCGTTCGGTCGGCGTCCGAGTTTGCCAGAATTATCGGATACCGTTTTCGCCGGCGGGCATTACTCGTACAGGCCCTCAAACATCGTTCGTTTCTGCCGCAAGTGAATGAAGAGCGTGCGTGCTCCAACGAGCGTATGGAGTTGTTGGGCGACGCCGTGCTGGGCATTGTGGTAACGGACCATCTTTACCGCAGATACCCCGATAAAGAAGAAGGCGAGATCACGGCCATCAAGTCGCTGTTGGTCAGCCGCAAAATTCTAACCCGTATCGCGCGCAATCTAGATCTCGGCAAATTCGTATTGATGAGCGACTCCGAAGATCATGCCGGCGGGCGTACGCGACCTTCCATTTTGGCCGACAGCTTCGAAGCCGTAATTGGCGCGATTTATCTTGATGGCGGATTGGAAAAAGCGCGAGGCTTTATTGAGCGCACGCTCATGCACGACATGGAAGCGATTGTTTCCGAAGAGCAGCATCGCAATTTTAAAAGCCTGCTGCTGGAGCTTTCACAGAGTCGCAATATGGGCACGCCATATTATGCCGTTCTCACCGAAGAAGGCCCGGATCACGAAAAACTTTTCACCGTCGAAGTTAAGATTCAAAACCGGCCCATGGGCGTCGGCGTCGGCCATTCCAAAAAACGCGCCGAGCAACAGGCCGCGCAGAATGCTTTAGCGCAGTTGGTAACGATGTAAGAAGCAGTAAGTGAAAGTTTTTCTCGCCACGGTTTTTAAAGATTCATTTGGATTCCACTCTTGCCGGATTCTCCCAGTTCTCTTTCTGCCCTCCCGTTAAGTCGCCGTCTCACTTTTTGGCTTGCAACGCGCTGCGGTTGGCTCTTCTTGCTCGCGCTGAGCAAGCTCACCCGCCTGGAATTTCGCGGACGCGAGCATTTTGAACGATTGCGTGCCGCGCGCCAACCGTTCATCCTTTGTATTTGGCATGGCAAAATCCTGATTCCAATTTTTGTGCATCGGCACGAAGGCATTTGCGGCATGGTCAGCGAACATCGCGACGGCGAAATGATCGCGCAAACGTTGCATCGCCTGGGTTATACGACAGTGCGCGGCTCAAGCACGCGCGGGGGCAAACGCGCGATGTTGGCAATCATTCGAATACTCAAAAACGGTGGTTCCGGTGGAATTATGCCTGATGGTCCGCGCGGACCGCGGCACGTTCTTAAAGCCGGAATCGTAGCGATCGCGCAGAAATCACGGGCCGCAATTTTACCCACCACCTTTGCGTGTTCGCGCGCATGGCGGCTGAAGAGTTGGGATCAATTCATTATTCCCAAACCATTTAGTAAAACTATTGCGCTTTATGGCGAACCTATCTATCTGCCAGCCGAAACGGACGATCTCGAATTTGAGGCCAAGCGTCAAGAGGTGGAGCAACGCATGTTGGATTTAGAGGCCGCCGCCGAAGTTTTGTTTTCCCGCGAGGCCAAGGCGTGAATTGGCCCAAACAGAAATGTGCCGTGCTCGGCATGCTCCCTTTGTCTTGGTTATATCAAATCGTGATCGGGTGCCGCAATTTTTGTTATGATAAAAATATTTTGGCCGCGACGCGCGCGCCCGCGAAAGTTGTGAGTATTGGCAACCTAAGCGTGGGCGGCAGCGGCAAAACGCCGACGACGGCCTATCTGGCGAACGCATTAACGGAGCAGGGAGTGAAGGTCGCGATCGTCGCACGAGGATATGGGCGCAAGGGGCGCAGCGAGTGTATTGTGAGCGACGGACAAACTGTGCTGGCCGAGATCCACGAGGCCGGGGATGAGCCACTTTTATTAGCGCGGCAATGCCCTCGTGTTGCGGTGGTTGTGGCTGAAAGTAAAACGCGGGCCGCACAAATCGCCGCGGAACGATTTCAGCCGCAAATAATTTTAGTCGATGATGGGTTTCAGCATCGCCGTTTGCATCGCGACCTCGATCTGCTGCTCATTTCTGCGCGGATGTTATTGCAAAAACCGTGGTTGTTGCCGGCCGGCCCTTTGCGCGAACCGTTGCACAATATCCGGCGCGCCGATAAAATTTTGCTCACGGAAATTCAGTCGCTGAATTTGGAACAGCGCCAAACAATTTTTGATTTGTTGCGCCGCCATACCACGGCGAGTATTTTGCCTGTCGCCTTTGTCGCCGACGGGATTCGGCCTTTATTTGAAGGCAAGGCTCTTGCAACGTTTCGGCCGCAGCATACGACCGCGTTATTGGTAAGCGGCATTGCTTTGCCGGAACGGTTTCGCAAAACCGCCGAAGCCAATAATGTGATCGTGCGCGAGCACCTCATTTATCGCGACCATCACGCATATACCGAACGGGACGTTGAAACGCTCCTGCGCAAATTTCAAAACGCGCAGGCGGATTATCTCCTTACTACGGCGAAGGATGCGGTCAAGCTGCGTCGCCACGTGCGCTTGCAGGTCGTGCCGATTTATGTGCTCGAGCTGCGCTTCTCCGCGGAAGCCACAGCCCTCGCAGAGTTGATGAATGCTGTGCTCGCGGACGCCTCGGCATGAGGCTGAGAGGCCGCAAACGCCTAGATTTTGCATCATGCCGTGTTTTCGGAGGGAGAAAAGCCTTGCTCTTCTAAAGGTGGTTTTGTACTTTCGGCCTGCTTTTTGAGCAAGAATAGCAGGCCTTTTAATCAACTAAATCATTCGCGCGATGAGCAGGCGCGCGCGGAATCACGCGTTATAGTAAGTCGAGGCCATGGGCGAAGACAATAACATTGGCCGGAGAGCCAGAAAATATACAATCCTCGTGGTTGATGACGATCGCAACATTTGCAAGATGATCGAGATCAACCTGCGGAAAGAAAAAGAATACGTGGTCGAAACCGCCAACAGCGGCGAAGCATGTTTGAAGATGCTGCGCGAAGTTTCTCCCGATCTGGTTTTGCTGGACATTCAAATGCCCGGCATCGATGGTATCGAAACGCTCAAACGCATCCGCGATGAAGAGTCGCGCGTGCCGGTCATCATGATGTCGGCGCACGGCACGATTGAGAAGGCCGTGAAGTCGATGAAGCTCGGCGCATATGATTTCATCACCAAGCCGTTTGCCGGCGACCGGTTGTTGATTACGGTCCGCAACGCGCTCACCACAAGTTCGCTCAAACAAGAGATCGACTCGCTGCGCTCGGAATTGAAGGACCGCTTTCAATTTAAAAATATCATCGGGCAGTCGGGCGTTATGCAGGAAGTTTTTCGCTCGCTCGAAAAAGTTGTGAACAGTAACGTGACCGTGCTCATTCAAGGCGAGAGCGGCACCGGCAAGGAGTTGATTGCGCGCGCGATTCATTATCACAATACGCTGCGTTGCAACAAGCCGTTCGTAGCGGTGAATTGTTCCGCGTTGCCCGAGTCGTTGTTGGAAAGCGAGTTGTTTGGCCATGAAAAAGGCGCATTCACGGGCGCGATCGGCAAACGCATCGGCAAATTCGAAGTGGCCGCCGGCGGCAGTATTTTTCTGGATGAGATCGGCTTGATGACCCCCGCGACGCAAGCCAAGATGCTTCGCATTCTACAAGAGCGGGAGTTTGAGCGCGTCGGCGGCAACGAAATGGTCAAGGTCGACGTGCGCGTGATTTCCGCAACCAACAAAGACCTCGAAGAAGCGGTGCGCAACGGCGAGTTCCGCGAAGATTTGTTCTATCGCATTTCCGTGTTCCCGATCAAGCTGCCGCCGCTGCGTGATCGCCGCGAAGACATTCCGCTCTTGGCCGCGCATTTCGTCAACAAATATGCGCAAGCCGAGCGCAAGGAGATCGACGGCATTTCGCCGGATGCGTTGGAGTTGCTGATGGCTTATAATTGGCCCGGCAACGTGCGCGAATTAGAAAACGCGATTGAGCGCGCCGTGGTGCTTGCTTCGGGCGTGGAACTCAACGCGCGCGATTTGCCCAACACCGTGCGCGCCATTGGCGAGAAAAAAATCTACGAATCCGACAACACGCTTTCGAGTTGGATTGAAAAACTCGAAGAGGAAGCGTTGCGCAAAGCCCTGCTCGAAAACGGCGGCAACATTTCGCAAACCGCAAAGAAACTCGGCATCGGTCGCGCGACGATCTATCGCAAAGCCAAAAAGTACGGCTTGCCCATGTTGAAATAATTGGGCGCTAATGCTCTCGCTGGTGAGTTTAAAAAACGGCACTTCAAAGAAGTGCCGTTTTGTTTGTGGAGCGTTCCCATGCGATCCAAGATTCCTCCTGCCTCGAAGCCTTATCCACAGCGCACCTGCTTGGGATGCGGCTTGAAGACGGAGCAGAAAAATCTTTTGCGTCTTGTGCGTTTGCAAGACGAGACTGTCGCCATCGACCTGGAGCGCCGGCGGCCGGGGCGCGGCTGTTATGTTTGTCCGCGGCTCGAGTGCGCGCACCTTTTGCGGCGCAAAAAGGCCTTAACCCGCGGCTTCCGCGCCAATGTTGCCGAAGCTGTTTACACCGAGATCATTGCCTACGTGGAGCAACATGCTTCCTCCTGAAATTACCAACCTGCTTGGACTCGTGCGCCGCGCGCGCAAAATTGTGCTCGGCACCGAATCCGTGCGCCGCGAGCTGATGCGCCAAAACGTCGAGCTGCTCATCTTTGCCGAAGATTTCTCCGCTTCCTCGCGACGGCAAGTGACCTTGACCGGTTTGAAAATTCCCGAAGTCACACTTGGCACGAAAGAAGAATGGGGCGAGTTCTTAGGCAAAAAAGATATCGGAGTTTTGGGTGTGATGGACAGGCATTTCGCCGAGGGAATTTTGAAAAAGATCGAAGCCAAGAACCAGCTTTGAGTAAGAAGCCTTATGCACCTCGCATACGTTTCGCTTCTCCAAATCCAGCGCGACCTCTATCACTTGCCGCGCGGAGGCGAGCGCTTTCAAGAGTATTTACGGACGATGATCGACGCGGATACGGGCGAGCTTAAGCTGCCGCTCGTGGCGATGAATCCGATGGGCAAAGAGCATGTGTCGGCGTTTTTGGAGCGTTTGCTCGCAATGAATGCTGATGCCGTTGCCGGCGATGCGCTTAATGACACGCGCGCAAAGCTCTCGGACGTGCCCGGTGAGTACAAAGCGGGCTTAGTCGTGAGTGATGATCTGAAAGGCGGATGGACGAATCGCTATTTCGCGGAGTTTGGATATTGCTTTCAGCAGAAGCCTTATTACCAACGCGGCTGGATCACCATCATTCTGTGGACGAGCGAAAACTATACGCCGCAACTGGTGCGGGAGGAAATGCTCACATGTCTCTTTCGCTCGGCTTATGTCCAACGATGGGGCTATGCGCGAACTTTGGGTGAGATGCTGAAGCAGGAAGGCTATGCCAGGCACAATGCCGGCGCGACGACGCCATTGCTGGAGCCGGAAGATTTGGCCTATACCCGCGAAGTGCTCGCTCCCGATCTTGCCTGCACCGATTATCCCACAATCATCGCGGCGTTATTTGGCGATGCCGCGGCGCACCAGTTGGGCTATCAGCCTTTGGGGCTCTCGCCGCGTGCCGGCTTGGCGCTCGGATTATCCGAGGCGCGAGCGCATACATGAGGGCTTGGTTTTCTCCCGTTGCCTCAAAATAAAATGTTACCCAAGCAGCTAGAAAAAGTCTTCCCGTC
>CAYNDW010000359.1:0-6604 GCA_964395375.1 uncultured Cytophagia bacterium | reverse complement strand
CAAGAGGCGGAACACCATGCGGAGTTCTACTATCCCGCGCCTTCCGAACAACACTTGCGTTTGAACGATGATCGCAGCTTTGATAGCTCGCAGGTCAAAGTTGAATTGGTGGAAATTCCATACGTACGTTTGCGCGACCGTCTGCCTATGGAATTGCTAAACCACCACGCTTCGTTCGCCGAGTTGCTGCAATGGACCCAAGCCGAAATCGCCACGCTGCCGCGCGCGCCCGTGCTGCAATTGGTTCCGAAACATCGCCTGCTGCGTATCGGTGGGCGTGAGATCAATTTGCCGCCCATCGAATTTTGTTTGTATTGGCACTTTGTGGAGCGCAGCCAAAAGCGGCCGCCGTCTATTCCGCGCGAAGCGTATGAGCACTATTTTGAAAAGCCGGAAGGCAGCGCGTTTTTATCCGACGCGAGCGTGGAGGATTTGAAAATAAAATATCGCGCGCTTGACAGCGCCGCCGGCATGTATAAACGCTTTGAAGCTGCCTTGCAACGCGACAAAGGTCTGACTTTGCAGAAGCTGCTGGAATACATCAGCAAGGTCAACCGCAAGCTCGACTCTGCTCTCGCGCATTTGGAAACCGCGGAGCTTTACCGCATCAGCGCGGTAGGCCGCTATGGCAAATGCTACGGTTTGAAATTAGACGGGAGACTGATTCGCGTGGAGCAATGACAAGGTTGTGGCAAGGTTGATGAGATTGCTAGTCTTATACTTGTTGTTTACGTTGTTTTGATTGCAGCATGGGATGAAAGAAACTGAAAGCAGTAAGGGCGCCCACGGAATTTGAAGAGCAGCTAAAAAGATAAACACGGAGAAGGTATCATGAGCAAAGCTCTGTTATTGGTGGAAACCAGCGGAATTCAAAGCTATGTTTTCGGCAGCAATGAGCTGTTGCAAAATATCGGCGCCTCGGAGTTGGTGGCCCAGGCAACCAGCAAATGGGTCGTCGACATTTTGGATCTTCTCATCAAGGGCAAACACAATGCTGAATGGGATAAACAAAAGCACGATGTCGCTTTGAATCCGGATTTGATTCTTGCGCCCACTTTGGACGCCGAAGTGATCTACTCCGGCGGCGGCAATGCGCTGATCTTGTTTGCTAATCATGGTGAGTTATCGAAAGAGTTTGCGAAGGCTTTATCCATGAAAGCCTTGAGAGAAGCGCCAGGCTTGCAGCTCGTGCTCAAGCATATGCCGTTTAATCCGACAAGTGACAAACTTTCTGCAAGCCATCAAGAACTCATCACTGAGTTGGCTAAACGCAAGCTGTCTAGGATGCCGTCGATCCCACTCCTGGGTTTGGGCGTTACTGCGGAATGTGTGTATACCGGCAAACCAGCGGTTGAATGGAATAAAGATGAACCACCCGCCTCCGCGGAAGTTGTCGCCAAATTAGCGGTGAAGGATAAAGGCATCCAGCGGCTCAACGGCCAGCTTTCTGAAGTTGATCTGAAAGACTATAAGTTTATTTATGATTTTGACCACTTCGGCACTAAAGGTGAATCTACTTATCTCGCCGTAATCCACGCTGATGGCAATGGCATGGGAGATCGTATCAAAGCAATTGGCAAGGACCATCGAGCAAACGACGAGTATGTTCGCAACCTCCGTGGCTTTTCCGATTCTATAAAAGCCGCATCAAGCCGGGCCTTGCAGGCTACGATGAAGATGCTGCTCGATAATATCGTTGTCGATGGGAAAAATAATACCAGAATGATCGGAGATCGCGTTCCCATTCCATTTGTCAAAGGCAAAAAGGACAGCGCACCTTTGTGGCGCTTGCCCTTTCGCCCCATCGTCTTCGGCGGCGATGACGTGACTTTTGTCTGCGAAGGCCGCTTGGGCTTGGCCATTGCCACGAAGTATTTGCACGAGTTTTCACAACAAAAACTCGCAGACGGCGACAGCGCGCACGCCCGTGCCGGCGTTGCCGTGGTGAAATCGCATTTTCCCTTTTCGCGTGCTTACGAGTTGGCTGACGACTTGTGCGGCTCGGCAAAAACGTACATCAAAGAATGGGAAAAAGAAAAGCAGCCTGGCGTGACCGCACTAGATTGGCATTTTGCTGTCACGGGTTTGGTTCGTCCACTAAAAGAAATTCGCGAGCGTGAGTACCAAGTAGACGCTGGAAATCTGTACATGCGGCCTCTACGCTTGAGTGATCCCGATGATGATTGGCGCTCGTGGCAAACTTTTAAAAGCATTATGGCAGAGTTTCGTCAGCCCGAAAAGGAGAAAGGTCATTGGGCTGGACGGCGAAACAAGCTCAAAGCTTTGCGTGTCGCCTTGCGCAACGGCGAGGCTGAAGTTCGACAATTCTTGAAAGCTTGCGGACATGAATTGCCGGATATTCCTAAAGAGGCTAGCATGAAGAGCGACGGCTGGCAATTAAAGAGCGAAGGTCAGCAAGCGAAGAGCGAAGGCGAGCAAGATCGTCGCTGCGGATACTTTGATGCCATCGAAGCGCTAGATTTCTTTGTGCCCGTAGAGAAAGGAGGTTTGTTATGAGAAAAGGATATTTGCAAATTCTGCTTTTGAGCGATACAACCTTTGGACGCGGCGATGGTGTCGCGGGCTTGGTGGATGCCGAAGTGCAGCATGATGAATATGGTCTGCCTTATCTTGGCGGTCGCGCGCTCAAAGGCATGCTCGCCGCGGAAAGCGCGGATTTGCTTTCGGCCTTAAAAAAAAGTTTGCCCTCTCACGAGTTCGATCTTTGGAATGAAACCGAGGATTGGTTGTTCGGCAAGAGCGGAGCGGCGCTCATGGACGAAGCCAATTTACGAATTAGCGCTGCGCGTTTGCCGGAGGATTTGCGTTTGGCCCTCGCGCATGAGGTGCAACAAAAAAAGCTGAAACGCGAAGAGATTTTAGAAACGCTCACTACGTTGCGCAGGCAAACGGCAATGGATGCCGCCTCCGGCGCGCCGAAAAAAGAAGCGCTCCGCACGTCCCGCGTGATTCTCCGCAACCTCGTGTTTGAGGCGGCGCTTGACTTTGCCGTTGAACCCCCGGCCTTTGCGCTGCCGTGGTTGGCGGCTTGCGTGAAGGCGTTTCGCCATGCCGGCACGGGACGCAATCGTGGGCGAGGTCTTATTCACGCGGAGTTGCTCAACGAGAATCGGAAGACCGAACCGGAATATTTTCAAACTTTCAAAGAAAAAATTTCCCCCCAACAAAAAATCTCGCCGGAGGTGGGCGTATGAAAGCTTTGGTCTATCGCCTACGCTTGTTGGAGCCGGTGCTCATTGCGAAAACAGAGCCGGAAGAAGAAAACAGCGCCATCACCGCGTCGTTTATTCCGGGAAGCGCCATGCGCGGCGCGTTGATCGCGCGTTATCTGCAAGCCAATTCAAACAAGAACATCGCAACAGACGACGAAGCGCGACGATTATTCTTCACCGGCGACGTTTGTTTTCTTCACGCGTATCCGGTTTATTGTGACGCGCGCATGTCGCCTCGCCCGCTTTCGTGGCAAACGCTCAAAGACCAAAAAGACTCGGATATTTTCGATTTCGCCATTTCGCCAACAGAAAACCGCGTCAAATCTGCCAAAGGCGAATTCTGCCATGTCACCAAAGGCGTAGCGGTATTGCACACGCCTGCGAAACACTTGAGTGTACACATCTCGTTGAATGATGCCAATCGTCGCGGCGAAAGCAATGATGTTTTTCGTTACGAGGCTCTGGCCGAAGGCCAAAGCTTCGAAGGCGTCGTCATTGCCAAAAGCGAAAGCGATCTCACGGAATTGCTCAAACTGTTCACGCCGGAAGAAATCAGGCTGGGCCGCGCGCACACTGCGGGTTATGGCCGCGCCCAAATCGAAATTTTGGGCGAAAAAGAAACCGGCTTAAAATCCGATTGGCGCGAGTGTGAAATCATCCCTGCCGATAAAAACAACACTGCGACCACGCCTTTTCCCATTCGAGTGACTTTGCTCAGCGATACGATTGTGCGCGGCGCGAATGGTCAATGCGACGGCGATTTTGACGCCGCCCTGACTCGGCTTTTAGGTCGCAAGGTCAAAGCAAAAAGTTGCTCTCGTCAAATGCGTGTGGTCACAGGCTATAATCGCAAATGGAGTTTGCCCGTGGTGCAATCGTGGGCGTTGCAAGCCGGGAGTGTCTTTGTTTATGATTCTGCCCCTGACTTCGATCCCGACACTCTACGTGCGAAATCAACCTTCGGTCTCGGCGAACGTTGCGCGGAAGGTTTTGGCCGCATCGCGGTTGATTGGCAGAGTCAACCAGTTTTACAGCAAGGCGCAATGTCACCCGCTGATGTCGATCCCGTTCCACTTTCCGAGGGCAGCGCAAAGCTCGCGCGTGAAATGGCGAATCGTCGTTTGCGCGATCTGTTGGAGCGCAAGCTTGTGGAACAAATAAATGCTGCCAACCTCGACAGGCTTCCCAAGAATGCGCAGCTCTCACGCGTGCGCACCGCGACGCAACAAGCGTTGTTTGCGTTGCAACTTTCGCCGGAAGAGCAATTGCGGCAGATCGAAAATCATTTGAACGATCTCAAAGGCGCCAAACAACAATTCGAAAATGCGCGGGTGAATGACACGGGCATGCTCAAGTGGCTGCAAGACCGTCTTGAAAAGAAGGATGTGCAAGTGCAATTATTGAGCGGCATGGAGCTACCAAAAGTTGCCGGACAAACGGCCGAATTGAGCCAAGCCGTGCAAGCGGAATACACGGCTCGTTTCATCGATGGTGTCATGAAAAAGGCCGTCAAGCAAAACCAGGAGAAGTCCAATGAATGAAACTAGAAAAGGCAAAGGGCGCGCGGAACGCGGCGTGCTTGAGCGCGTAATCATCAAAGGCACGCTGCATTTGGAAAAACCGGCGCACTTTGGCAACGGCGACATTGTCGGGTTCACGGATATGCCGCTCTTGCGCGATAGCGTTGCGGGCAAGCCTCTGCTCACCGGCGCTTCCATTGCCGGCGCGTTGCGCAATTACTTGTGGCAATATCAAAATGGTTATGGCGTCAGTGAAAAATACGAGGCCGCGAAAAAATCCCTAGCCGAAGCGCTATTCGGCTGCATTGATGATTCCAATCCCGAAGACAAAGCCACTCGACAAAGTTGGCTTTTCGTGGAAGATGCTTTGGGGGAAGCTCCTGCTTTAGATCATGATGAAGCAAATCCCCAACAATGTCCCGGCGTCGAATTGCGCGACGGCGTGGCGATTGACGCTAAAACCCACACTGCGGAAGATCAAAAAAAGTTCGGCGTTGAATTGCTCGAGGCCGGTTGGATTTTCAAGCTGCAATTTGAATTGCTGCTAAACGAAACGAATAAGCAACTACTGCCCGCGCTCGGGCTGGCGTTACGCGGACTGCAGAATAAAGAAATCGGCTTGGGCTATCGCAAACGCCGGGGCTTTGGCGAGTGCTCGGTTAGCAATTGGGAAATCAATCACTATCATTTGACCGAGCCGAAGGAGCTTGTGGCGTGGTTGGAGAAAGCGGGCTGCAATCATAAAGGGTCGGCAGACAAGGTCGAGACGCTGTTGGCGGGCGAGCTTGATTTTTCAGACAAGCGCGAGACCTTTACAATCGACGCGACATTCAAACTCGAAAGCTCATTGCTGATTCGCTCCGGCACCGGCGGCGCAAACGCGCCCGATGCCGTGCATTTGCGCTCGCGACGTGGCAACGAATATAAACCGATTCTTTCCGGTACGAGTCTCGCCGGCGCAATTCGCAATCGGGCTTATCGCATCCTCAAAACGATTAAGCCGGAAAAAATCGAGGCGGGTAAAACCAATTTGATTGATGAAATGTTTGGCCAGCGCATCGAAGGCGCGGATGATGTGCCGACCGGCAGCCGCCTCTTGGTGCGAGAAACGGAAATAGACGGCACAACAGATTTGGTGCAAACAAGAGTCAAGATCGACGGCTTTACCGGCGGCGCATTTCCCACAGCACTATTCAGCGAACAGCCTGTCTTTGGCGGCGAAGGCGCGCGCGTCAAAATTCATCTCACGCTGCAAAATCCACAAGACGAAGAAATAGGTTTGCTCCTGCTCGTGCTGAAAGATTTGTGGACGAGCGATTTGCCTTTGGGCGGTGAGAGCAGTGTCGGCCGCGGACGATTAGTTGGAGATTGCGCGAACATGACTCTGCGCCGCGCCGAGAAAACGGAACAATGGGAAATGAAACAAGTGGCCGACGGCATCGAAGTGACCGGCGGCAAAACTCACGGCGACTTGGAAACATACGTGGAGAAATTATGGACAATCTAACCAAAGACCAACATTGGCAAGCAGAACCGGTTGATAAAGACTTCTCGCAAAATGCACGCGCTTGGCTCGCGCAAAAGATGACCGATGACATGCCCTTGCTGTTGGCCCATGCCGATGACGGCGTGATTTGGGGCAAGCGGCAAAGCGACGGCGCGCTCAAACTCTCCAGCGATGTGTTCAAGGATGAAAAGAAATATCCGAGCATTGCCGTGCCGCTTTCCGCCAAAACATTGCAACAAGCCCGCATCTTCGGACCCGCGGGCGAGATTCTGATTTGGCGCATGGAGAACGGTTTTGCTGCTCGCCGAATTATTGATGGCGCTGCGCCGTTGCATGATACACTG
>CAYNDW010000358.1:0-6606 GCA_964395375.1 uncultured Cytophagia bacterium | reverse complement strand
TGAACTTTGGAAATTAAAACTTGACGCTGAACAAAAAGGGGGGTACGATGTTATTTCGCAGCCCTCTGTTTCTCCACTATTGCCGCCTCCTTCACTCAGCCGATCTTTATATGATTCGTGCGAAGAAGATAACAGCACGACTAAAACATGCAAGCAATTTTTCCTGCCAAAAAATAAAAAGCTGCAGAAGAAAATCTCCTGCAGCTTTATTATCTCAATTGCAGTTATTGATTACGCACTCGATCAAAACAAAGCCACGGCCAAGCCGTGACTGAACTGTTATCCACAACGCAATCAAAACCATTCACAGCCTACAATCCACAATCCTCGATCTTCCCTCCTCACCCCTTCTTCTTCCCCACCATCAACGCCAACACTTGCTTCCACCATTCGCGGAGATCATCGAAGTACGTATACGCGAGCGGCACGACGAGCAGCGTGAGTGCGGTCGCGGAGATCATGCCGCCCATCATGGTGCGGCCCATGGGCGCGTAGGAAATGCCGATGACTTTCGCGGTGCCGAGTGCCATGGGCAAGAGTCCGACGATGGTCGTCAATGCCGTCATCATAATCGGACGGAAGCGATGGCGGCCCGCTTCGAGAATCGCGTCATAGCGGCTGCGGCCTTGCAGGCGCAGTTGATTGATGAGATCGACGAGCACGATGGCGTTGTTCACGACCACGCCGATCAAAATGAACAAGCCGATCATGGCCATGAGATCAATCGGCGTGCGCGTGAGAAAGAGCGTCCAACCGACGCCGACGAACGCAAACGGCACGCACGCGATAACCGAGAGCGGAAGTATGACGGACTCGAACAACACGCCCATGAGCAGCAACACAAACGTCGCCGCGAGCCACAAGCCGGCGTTGCTCGATTCCTGCGTTTCCATCATGCGGCTGAAGCGCTGGTCTTTGCTCCACACATAGCCGCGCGGCATTTGAAAGCCGGCCATAACTTGATCGACTTTTTCATACAAGGCTTCAAGATTTTCATTCGTGGTCGTGGCTTGCACCGCGAGCATGGTTTTGCCGTTCTCGCGCTCAATGCGGCCATAACCGCGTTGCACCGAAACGTTTGCCAGATGCGCGAGTGGAATTTCGTCGCCGCCTTGTCGCTGCAAGCGCAGATTCATAAGCTGATGCAGCGTCTCGCGATCTTCTTTGCGCATTTGAATGCGAATATCAACTTCGCGATCTTCGGTGCGGTAGTCCGGCAAATCCACGCCGCGCAACGCATAGCCAATCGTGCCTGCAACGGTTTGCGCATCAATGCCGGATTTTGCGGCTTGCTCGCGATCCAGGCGCACGCGAATCTCGTCGACGCCTTGCTCTAAATCGGTATTCACGCTGAGAAAATCCGGAATGGTGCGCAAGCGGCGCTCGACTTCTTCGGCGAGTTCCGTGAGACGGCTCGTGTCATCGCCATATAGCGAAACCGTGACCGTGCCTTGTTGATTCGCGCCGGCTTGCCGCCAACTCGTGCGCATCTCCACGCCTGGGCGTTTGGGCGAGTTCTCTTTGATGTCGTCCAACACTTCTTCGCGCGTCATCGGGCCTTTATCAACGAGGCCGACCGTGCGGCCAATACCGAGGCCGACCACCTGCCACCAATCATAAGAAGGCGGCGGATTGAGATAAGCATTCATGCGGCCCCAATTGGAGCGGAAGCGCACATCGACCATGCGTAGATTGTACTTCTCCTTGTTCGTATAAAGAAAATTTTCCATCTCTTTGAAATAGTTGTCCGCGTCTTCGATCGTATAATTCGCGGGCAGCTCGAACGCGAACCAAATGTCGTTGATGTTGCCGCGCGTCTCGTCGGTCTGCGGCACGGCTTTCATGATGGCAAAGCCGCTGATGGCCATCAACATAAAGAGAATCGCCGCGTCCACGCGATGCGCGAGCGTGCGCTTGAGCAACCGCTCGTAGAAGTTAATCATCCAGTTGATGCTCTTCGACTCTTTCGGCTCTTGCGCGGATTCCAGCATGAGCGTGGCGAGTGGAATGAAAACGAGCGCGACGATCAAACTCGCCACGAGCGCAGCGATCACGGGAACGCCCATGCGGAGCATGTAGAAACTCATGCCGGGGTTATCGCCCATCAACATGAGCGGCAAGAACACCACGACGGTGGTGAGCGTCGCCAGCGTGATGGGCATCGCGACTTCGCTCGCGCCTTGCAGCGCCGCCTCTCGCGGAGAGAGGCCGTCTTTGCGTAAGCGATAAATATTTTCCACGACCACAATCGAGTTATCCACCACCATGCCCACGCAGATCATCATGCCCATCAACGTCATAATGTTGAGCGTCCAGCCGATGAAATAAATCACGATAATCGTGGCGAGCAGCGAGAGCGGGATGGCAAAGTTGATGATCATGGTCATGCGCACGCGCCGCAGGAAGTAATAGATAACGAGAAAAGAAAAGATTCCGCCCCACATGCCGGAGTTCAACAAGTTGAAGATCGACTCTTTGACGTACGTGCCCTGATCGAAAATTTTCTCGAACTTCATGCCCGCGAGTTGCGGGTTGGGAAGAATTTTCTCCGCCAAAGTCGCGTCGATCTTTTTGCAAGTTTCGACGGTGTTCGCTTGCGACTCTTTATAGATTTCAACCCAGACGGCTTTCTTGCGGTCGATGCGCTGCACCCATTGGCGCTCGTCGGCCACGTCGAACGTGATCTCCGCGATGTCTTTTAACCGCAGATTGGTGTTTTTAATGCGGAGATTTTGAATCTCATCGACCGTGTTGTATTTGCCCAAAGAGCGCACGTAGAATTTTTTCTCGCCGTCTTTCACGTGACCGCTCGCCAACACGAAATTATCGCGCTGCAGCTCCTGCACGAGTTGATAAAGATTGATGCGATGCGCATCGACTTTGGATTGATCCACGCGAATTTGCACGGCCTTGCGATCCGCGCCCCACAGCTCGACGTTCGCCACGCCGTCGATGCGGCTGAAGGCTTTGCGAACGTGCGTGTCCATCAGAGTATAAGCGTCTTCCAATTCGCGATCGAGGGCGATGGCATAAACCGCAATCGATTCGTCGTCGTCGCTGAACTTGCGCGGATAGATGCGTTCGATGTCCGCGGGCAGATCCGGCTTCACGCGATCCATGCGGTCGCGAATGTCGGCATAGGCCACGTCCATGTCCGTGTTGTTCGCGAACTCGATCCAAAACCACGCGCCGTTGTCGCGGCTGCTCGAATTGACGCGCCGCACACCGCCGATGGTTTGGATGATCTCTTCCACGGGCCGCGCAATCTGCTCTTCGATCTCGCTCGGATTCGCGTTGCTGTATGGAATCCATACGCCAAGCGCGGGAAACACGAAGCCTTTGGGGAAGAGCTCCTGCGGCACGTCGAAATACGCGACAAAACCAACGACCAAGATCGCGACCAAAAGCATGGTCACGGTCACGGGCCGATTGACGGAGAGCTTGGCGAGAGAAGATTGGCGAGTCATAGGCATTTAGAAAAGAGTTTGGAAATCGGTGCGGTACCGGCTGCTTTTATATGGAGACGGGTTTGATCGACAAACAGTTCAATGCAATTTTAAGCACAAACAGCGAAGTCGAACTTCACTCGTTTTATTAACTGTCATTCTGATGAAATTTGACGATCAAGTTCGGTAATCAAGTTCGCGCCCCAGTACCCTGTCATTCAGAAGGAATCTTTTTACTCGCTGGCGATACTGCCCGGTGCTTAAAAAGATTCCTTCTGAATGACAGGCCGTGGAGGAGGGTACCGATTTTGAAAGTCAAAACTCATTAGTAACCTTCCCTCGTACTTGCGACATCTCTCAAAAATATAATGCCTCTCAAGCGCTAGGGAAGGTTCTTTCAGAATGACAAATTGAGGGGGAGTTACAAACCAACTAGCAACGAGTATAGTTCAACGCGCCAAGCCCTTTGCCCTACGCTCTCCGCCCTCTGCCCTCACTTCGACCGATCCATCATCGCATACATCACCGGAATCACGATCAGTGTGAGCATAGTCGAGCTGATCAAACCCGCAATCACCGTGATCGCCATCGGCGTGCGAATCTCCGAGCCTTCGCCGAAGCCGAGCGCCATCGGCAACAAACCGAGCACGGTGGTTCCGGTCGTAATCAAGATCGGGCGCAAGCGTGTGCTGCCGCCTTTGACGAGCGCTTCAATTTTCTCCATGCCCTCGCGCCGCAACGTGTTGACATAGTCGATGAGCACGATGGCATTGTTCACGACCACGCCCGCGAGCAAGATCATACCAATGAACACCACCACGCTCAACGGAATTTGCAAAGCGAAAAGCGTGAGCACCACGCCGATCAACGCCATCGGAATCGTGAACATGATCACGAACGGATGCAGCAACGATTCGAATTGCGCGGCCATGACGACATAGATAAGAAAGATCGCGAGCGCGAGCGCGAGCCACAGGCTGTTGATCGAAGTTTCCATTTCCGCGTTTTGGCCCGTGACCACGAACGAGAACTCGCCGGGGAAATCCATTTCGGCGAGCGAGGTGTGAATTTGCGTGGCCGCGGTTTTCAAATCCACGCCGCTGATGTTGGCCGTGATCAAGGCCGCGCGTTGTTGTTCGATGCGGCGAATCTCGCTCGGGCCTTCGCGCACTTGAATATTCGCCACTGCGGCGAGCGGAATAGGCACGGCTTGATTCGGATTGACGACGAGCCGCTGCAATTCTTCCACGCCGGCTTTGTCTTCTTCATCCACTTTCACGCGAATGTCGATGCGCCGATCCGCCTCGCGAAATTCGGTGAGCACCACGCCCTGCACTTTGTTGCGCACGAGCGAGGCCACTTCGTTGATGTTGAGATTGTAGTACGCGAGCCGGTCGCGATCATAAACGATCTGCACCTCGGGATTGCCGGTTTGAATGTTCGAGCGCACGTCTTTGATGCCAGGAATGGCCGCGAGCCGTGTTTCCGCTTCGCGGCTCAGCTCCTTGAGCTTGAGCAGATTGTACCCCTTGATCTCGACTTCAATCGGCGTTTTAAAACTGAAGAGCGCGGGCCGCGACACTTTCGTTTCCACGTCGGGAATGTTGCTGAACTGTTCGCGCAGATCGGCAATGAGCGCTTCTTCTCTGCGCTCGAAATCGCCGTTGCCTTTGAGCGCGACCGTCATCTTCGCGGTATGCTCGCCTTCGTCCGATTGCGATTGCGAGGTCACCTCCGTGCCGGCAGCGGACACGACTTTGGCAATCTCGGGGTTCGCTTGCGCAACTTTTAAGAAAGGCTGAAATTTTTCATCCGTGCTCTCCACCGGAGTGCCCACGGGAAAACGCGCTTCGATATTGAACTCGCCTTGATGCACTTCGGGAATCAACACGACGCCGAGACGCGGCGCGAGGATGAAGAGACAGAGCGCGAGCAAGCCGGTGGAAACGCCGAGCACCATGCCACGATTGACGAGCGCCCAACGAATCGCATTGGGATAAGCTTTATATGACCATTCCAAAACGGGATTGATGAAGAACATCATCACGCCGAAAGCGAGGCCGAGCGGCAAAGCGAGCAGCACGAGCGTGACGAGCGCGAGAAACGCGAAACCGAAGATTGCGCTCATGAGCACTTTCCACATGCTGCCGAACAAGTGATGCACAAGAAAGCGGAGCACCGAGTACGCGGCATAAATCGGCGAAGCGATTCCAAGCGCGATTTTCTTGAAGAGCGTCGCGGCTTGGAATTTCTCCGCGAAAGCTTTCCACCCTTGCACGAACAATTCGAGCGAAGTGAATTTGAACAACGTGTCCCACACGCGCGTGTGAATTTCGAGCTTGCCGAGCTTGGGTTGCGCGCCCCAAGCTGAGACGCGATGCGCGTATTTGCGCAATGCCGGAATCCAACCGAGGAGAAGGGTGGGCACGAAAGCTAGTAACAGCACAAGGCTTTTAATCAAAACAAAAAAGACGGAGCCGAGAAGCACGACGATACCGAGGCCGGTCTCCTTTGCAAAGCGGAGCAACGCACCGCCCGCGAATGCAAACACCGAGCGGCCCTGCTCGCGCTGCACTTGAAACTGTTTGAGATCATCAAAAATCGAAAAGTGCAGAAGATGTTTATTGGAGAAGCGTCCGCGAATATCGGCGAGGTAATCTTCCTTGATCGTGCGCGAAGCGAGCATGGGAACCATGAACAGCGCCACGCCTAGCGAAGCGAGCAGCGAGAACACGACGGTCAAAGCCATGTCGCCGAAAATTTGTCCGGCAATGCCTTTAACGAAAACGATGGGAAAGAACACTGCGACCGTGGTGAGCGTGGAGGAAATCACTGCGGAGCCGACTTCGCTTGTGCCGCGAATGGCCGAGGTGATGAGATCGTGGCCCTCTTCGCGCCAGCGATGAATGCTTTCGAGCACAACAATAGAATTGTCGACCAGCATGCCGATGCCGAGCGCGAGTCCGCCGAGCGACATAATATTGAGCGTCACGTCGAACATCAACATCGGGCCGAACGTGGCAATGACGGAAATGGGAATTGAAAGCGCAATGATGACCGTGTTCCAAACGCGGCGCAGAAAAATGTAGAGCACGATGATGGCGAGAATGCCGCCCATGTAAGCCGTGCCTTTGACTTCGTCGAGCGCGCTTTGAATAAA
>CAYNDW010000357.1:0-6625 GCA_964395375.1 uncultured Cytophagia bacterium | reverse complement strand
AGCCGATAACTAAAGTGCGTGAATCTGAGCCAGGTCACCAATCTTCATATGCACTTCTTCAAAATTATCCCAATCCATTCAACCCAAGCACAACGATTGAATTTGTGCTATTAAAAGCAAGTAAAGTCTCATTGTCTATTCATAACCTTTCAGGCCAGCTAGTAAAAACTTTGATTTCGGATGATACAGCGGCTGGCAATCATAGCATCACTTGGAATGGAAGCGATGATGGAGGCAGGCGTGTTTCAAGCGGAATGTATCTATTTCGTTTAGATGCTGATGGTTTTGTTGCACAAAAGAAACTCGTTTTATTGAGGTAGATTGAAAGCTGCGCCCGTATTTGGCGCAATAACGAGATGTTTGTATAATTCGTTTGCGGATGCTTGTCTGCTTGTTGTTTACGACATTCATGCAGCACGCTTAGGATTACAAAGTTCCAAACTCAGTACATACTTCTGTGTTCCCGCACACTCTTCCTTTCGCCAAAACTTACCTTTCTGGAAACTTCAAAAAAAAACCTATTAAACGGCAGGACTGCGAGTTGGGAATCAACCGAGTATGCTTCGATCATAGCTACACCACGTGCCGGCAAGTTCAAACGCCGCGTGAGTAGGCGAACGGGCACTCCGCTTTCACGACCAGCGTGTGTACGCCTAAGCCATTTTTTCGTTGAAAGCTTTAGGCTGTGTTCCATTCGAACTCGACGAAGTGCGAGATTGCCGTGTGCTGCGACCACGCGAGCACGACGAAATCATGCGAGGCAATGGCCTCGCCCGTGGCTTTGGGCCAATGCTCGCCGCCGCGAATGTTATTCAGATCGCGCCACACCGTGTGGCCGTGGCCGCGCAGAGCTTGTTCAAGTTGCTCCGCGGCGAGCAGGTCTTTGCGCGAGTAGCTGAGGAAGAGGGTGGGCATGGTTGTGCTCGTTAGTTGGTTTGCAATTCTCCTAATGAGTTTTGAAGATCAAAATCGGTAATCGCCCTTTTGAGTCTGTCATTCAGAAGGAATCCTTTTGCGCACTGGCGTTGCTGCCCAGACCTGAAAAAGATTCCTTCTGAATGACACGACCTGAGGAGCGCTCCCAGTGCATTACCGAATTTGATCGTCAAATTTCATAAGCTGTCATTCTGCCCCGAAAACGGGGCCTCGCGCTGGGAAGAGCGGCAAGTGCGAGGGAAGTTCCTTACAGGATGACAGTTCAAAGAAGGGCTTTCATTCTCGTTCTCGCACTTCGTTTCAACTTTCGATCATGAACCTCGAAACAGAGTTTCGAAAGCAAGTGTGTTCCCAAACGGAGTTTGGGGACAAGCCAAAATCTCGAAACAGAGTTTCGAAAGCAAATGTGTTCCCAAACGGAGTTTGGGAACAAGCCAACATGACCTTCGAAACAGAGTTTCGAAAACAAATGTGTTCCCAAACGGAGTTTGGGAACAAGCCAAAAATTAGATTCTATCCAGCGCTGAAAAGGATTCCTGCTGAATGACAGCGAAGAAAGAAATGAGCGGCATTCACAATCCTATCTCCTCAAGTCCGCGCAGCCAGGGGAAACACGCGGCGGCGCCGATTCTTTTGGGAGTGGGATCGAGCGAGAGACAAAAGGTTTCGCTGTTGGGGATGTCATTGCCGAGCTGCTGCAAAGCGCGCACGTCATCTTCGGTCACGCGCGCGGTGGATTTGATTTCAACGAGCGCGCGCTTCAAACCCGGACGCTCGATGACCAAATCAATCTCAACGCCGTTCTTTGTGCGCAAGTAGGAAAGCCGATAATCTTTCTTCCCATAGGATTGCAGCCGGTTGATTTCGTTGATCACGAAGTGCTCGAAGGCAATACCGAACGCATAAGTCTGCGGCTGCAATTCCACGGTGAGCGTGTTGTTCAGCGCCCGCTGCACACCGGAGTCAAAGAAATAAAATTTGGGATTGCCAAGCTGGCGCTTGCGAATGGATTCATGAAACGGTTCGAGCAGAAAACCAACGAGCGTGTCGTCAAGAATCTGAAAATAGGTTTGCACGGTGGGCGTGCTCGCGCCCACCTCGCGCGCAATTTTAGAGTAGTTGATAATCTGCCCGCTCATTTGCGCGGCGACGATCAGAAAGCGGCGAAACGGATCGAGCCGGCGCACCACCTGTTCTTCAGTAATTTCCTCTTTGAGATAAGTGTGCGCGTAGGTCCGCAGAAAATCGCGTTTGTCCGCTTCGCTTTCAAAGGCAAAGAGGCGAGGCAGCGTTCCCCAAGCCAGAGCCGACTCAAGTGAGAACTGCTCGCCAAGTTCGCGCGCCGTAAGTGGGAAAATATGATTGACAAAAGCGCGACCAGCCAGCAGATTAGCGCCGCCGCGTTTCAGCTTGCGCGCGCTCGAGCCGGACAGCGCAAACTTGAAGCGCGAGGACTCGATCTGCTGATGCACAACATCCAGCAGCTTCGGCACTTTTTGGATCTCGTCGATCACTATCCATTCCGTTTCATTTCCCAATGCGGCCAGTTGCTCAATCAACGTCTGCGGCCGCAAGCTGTAGGTTTCGTTTTGCTCCGGTGAAAGGAGATCGAAATACGCCGCATGCGGAGGCTTGAAATGTTCTTTCAGCAGAAAGGTTTTCCCGGTTCCGCGCGCGCCGAACAGAAAAAGGCTGTTGTTTTTGGAGAAGTTGAGTAGTCGGTTAAACATGGTTTAAATTTGCCTGCCATTTTTAAAATAGGGTTTTGAAGGAAAGATAGAGCCACCGCGCGAAATACTCAAGCTGGAAAAACGCGCTCGTAGTGATGTGCTTGTAGTAACGCCTTCAGGCGTCCGAAGCTTTATGATACCGCAAACGCGCTTGCCAAGAAACTCCGTTTCAATTTTCAAACACGAACCTCGAAACAGAGTTTGAGAACAAGCAATCGGTTTTTACCTGCGGCAATCTGCGTTCAAAAGCTTTTGCTTTTGTATTCAAAAAAAGAATGCCTGAAGGCATCACTACGAACGATGAACTACGAACGTTCAATACTCCCACATCAACCCCACGGAAAAATTGCGCACCTCGTTGAAGTTGCGCTCGACTTGCGTGTAGTAGTATTGCAGCAGATTGCGCACGGCAAATTGCGCGGTGAGGTTCGACCAATGATAGAGCACGCGCGCATCGAGTTGCTTTTTGGGTACGCGCTGATCGCTGCGAAAGAGTTGCACTTCCACGCGCGAGGCATAGCCATAGTCCGCGGCCAGCTCGAACGGGCCGAGGTGCAACGAGGGCGAGAGATAGGAAATAAAACGAGGTCGATAGGTGAGCGGATCATCGTCTTTGAACGTGAGCGGAATTTTCGCATTCGTTCCGGCAGCGACAATATGCGGATCGGTCCACGTGGCCGAAGCTTCGAGACGAAAACGATTGTGCCACAAGCGCACGCGCCCGCTCAACTCCACGCCGGGAATGTGCGCTTCGCGAATGTTGACGAGTGTCGCATAAAAGCTCGTGCCGCTTGCGACAAACACCGGCTCGATGAGGTTGTCGTAGCGATTGTGAAACGCGACCACTTCGAAATCCGCGAGCTCGCCTAAGCGTTGCCGCAAACCGATTTCATACGAACGCGAGCGCTCGGTTTGCACCTCGGTATTCGGGCGAAAGGGAATGGGCTGATCGAATTGCAAAAAACGCTCGCCCAAAACCGGAATGCGAATGCCGCGGCCAAACGCGGCGTGCAACACGGTCGCGGGAAAGAGCGAATAGCTGAGACCGATCTGCGGATTCAAATATTGCTCTTCCAAACCGCGCCACAGCGGATTGCGCACGGTAACGGTTTCGAAGCGCGCCTTGCTCGGATTGTAAACGGTTTTGCTTTGAATCGAATCGCCGGGCAGCAAATAAAAATGATCATAGCGCAAGCCCAGCGTGAAGCGCAAGTTCGAACGCATTTGCCAAACTTGTTGCAGATACGGCGCGACGGTATAAGCGAAGTGGCGGCCGATCTGGCGCTGCTCGGCATAGTCATAATGATATTCCACGCCCACGGTGAAACTCATCGCGCTATCAAGCTGCGCGCGAATATTGAAATCCGCGCCCGGACCTTGCGAAGGCTCGAAGTCACCCTCGACTTTAAATTGATTGCCCGTGAGTTGTCGCACCATGGACGCGCGCCACTTGAACTCGAGCCAATCATTGGGACGCAAACGATATTGCGTATAGAAGGTGTAGGCGTCGAGCGAGGTCCGATAATCTTTGAATGCGAGCGGCACCACGAATGGGCTATCTAGACGCGCCCACACAAACTCACCGCGACGGTCGCGTGCGTATGCGCCGAAGAGCGTGAGTTCGGATTGTTCATTGAAAGTATAACTCAACTTCGTAGTGCCATTCCAACGCTGAAAGTGGCGATTCTCACGATCGCCGGTTGATTCATGCCGGCCCAAAGAAGCGCGCACGCCGAGTTTGCCGAATTGCCGGGAGTAACTCACATCCGTGCGATTGAAATTGAGCGTGCGATTCGTCCAATGCCACTCGGGTTCATAAGGCTCGTCATAAATGCCCGCGCTTGTGCGAATCGCGAAGCGGCCTTGCGGCGTCGGCGTTTTGGTGATGACATTGATCACGCCGCCGAGCGCGAACGAGCCGTACAATGCGGAGGCTGGGCCTTTGATGACTTCGATGCGTTCGAAATCCGTGACCGGCAAAATGTCCCAATTCATATTGCCGAAGTCGCTGGGCAGAGCGGGAATGCCGTCGAGCAACACGAGCACGCGACTGCCGAGGCCGCGCGTGTAGCCCGTGCTGTTGCGCACGTTGACATTCTCGCCGACCAAGCTCACGCCGGGAATGCTTTCGAGCGCGGCATCAATGCGCAGATTGTTGCGCCGCAGCGCGGACTCGTTCGAGAGCGCGCTCACGCTCACGGCCGCGGTTAGAATATCTTCCGCTTGGCGGCTCGCAGTAACGATGACTTGCGACATTTCGAGCAACGTGGGTTGCAATTTGAATTGCACGCGCGCGACCGCGCCTTCGGTGAGATACACGGTCGTGCGGCCGAGTTGATAGCCGATGAAGGTCGCGCGCAGCGTATAAAATCCGGGCGCGAGTTTTTTAATCGCGAACTTGCCCTCGCGATCGGCATTGGCGCCGAGCAACGTGCCGAACACTTGCACGTTCGCGCCGGGCAAGGCCTCGCCAGTTTCGGCGTCGAGCACTTGGCCGTGAATTTCACCGGGCGTGAGCGTTTGCGCAGCGAGGGTTTGATAGAGGATAAAAGCAAACATGAAAAAGCCCCGCACAAAGGGGGCTAACAGAGAGGGCTTCACTGGGATTCTCCTCAATGAGAAAGAGTTCAACCACGACTGGGCCGTGGTTTTAAATGATCAATCGAGAATATGACTTAAAGCAAAGGCGAAGCATTGCAAATTCTAAATTGAAAATTTGCAATTTAGAATTTGCAATGCTCCAAAAAGCTGCGCGGTTGCTATCGAATACAAAGAACGCAAGCCACGGCCAAGCCGTGGCTGAACGATTTATTTCCTCATGGACAATTGCCGCAGTCCTTGCAAAAATTCACGCCGTTGGGTAATGAAGAAAAGCGCACGTTGAAATCAATGCCGGAAAGCACTGCGCCCGAGGCCACGGTAACGGGCTTGGGCCGCAACGAATCATTCGGGCAACTATGAAATCCGACCGCGCGAATGTTCGCGAGGCTGCCGCCCTTGCCAAACCAAAACAGCGAGATGAATTTGTATTCGCCGCTGGTGACCGCGGTGCGATAGTGAAACTTCTTCGCGAATTTTTTGACGCTGATGTCGAGTCCTTTCAAATAGAGAATGTAATCGAACTGCGTGCGCGGAATCACTGGGAAGAACGCGACCGCCACAATCTCGGTGTTGGTTGGCCATTCATCTTCGAAAGTAATGTCGCCCTCGATGATGGCATCGCGTTTGGCCAAATCCCAATTCGCGTTGATGTTCACGCTATCCGCCACCGGCTCATCGCCCGTGAGCTCGAGAGTTTGCGGCGTGAGTTGGCCCGGCAAAGTATATAAGCCGAGAATGTTGGCAATGTCCCACGGCTCGCCTTTGCGGCGCCAGAGCACGCCCGCGGCGTCGTAATGCCCCAAGTCCGCAACGATATCGAAACGCACCGTGTCGGGATCGAAACGATTGGGATCAATGTTGATTGGCAACGGATCGCTGAAGACGACGTCCGTGAGTAAATTATCCGGCGGAAGTTTTTTCACGGCCACGAATGCGACTTCGCGCACGTGCTCGGGCGCGGGCGTGTTGTTGAAAATAACTTCGCCGCGAATGCGCGTTTGCACGGGATCGACGCCGTGATCGTAATTGCAGCTTAGGTTGAGGAGGAGCGCGAATAACAAGGGCGGCACAGATTTGAATAAGAGTCGAGACTTCATGAGGCTTTGAATTTCCATAAAAGTGAAGAACCATGTTGCGCGCGCGTTGAAGGCACGCAGGAGGTGTGATGAGTAATCGCCGTAGTCAGATGCGTCTCCCAAGCCGTGTCATTCAGGAGGAATCCTTTTAAGCGCTCGCCGGCAACTCCAGAACTTAAAAAGATTCCTTGTGAGTGACAGATCCTTGCAACGGGATTGCATGCAAAAATCCAAACGCATTCAAGTATTGTGAAAGACACGGTTAGCGTGTGAATCTACTCG
>CAYNDW010000356.1:0-6625 GCA_964395375.1 uncultured Cytophagia bacterium | reverse complement strand
TTCCGCGCGTGCTGTTCGAGCCTTCCACGGTTTTCAAAGCCGGCTTCCCCGGCGATTATCCCGTCGGCGCGGTGAGCACGAAGTGGGTGAAAGATTATCGCACGTGGATTGTGCGCAACGACAAAGGCTTCTTCGCCATCTTCGCGCAATGCACGCATCTCGGCTGCACCCCGCGCTGGCTCGAAGCCGAAGGCAAATTCAAATGCCCGTGTCACGGCAGCGGCTTCACCATGGACGGCATGAACTTCGAAGGCCCGGCACCCCGCCCATTGGAGCATGCGAAAATCGCATTGTCGGAAGACGGCCAATTGCTCATCGACACCAGCATTCGCTTCCGCGAAGAGTTCGGCCAATGGAATAGCGGCGATGCGTTTTTGACTTACGGCGTATCTTGATTTTGAATACGGCCGTCGTTTCGCTTTCAAACAAAACGGGAAAGGAAAGGGACGATCAAACGCGCGGGAATAGAAACGTGGCAGCCTCTCAGCCCCGAGCAGGCTTTGTCAGCGCGGGATTTCTCAAAAGCCGGAGAGACTTTCATTGACTACAACGGCAAGATTAATCAAATCGTCTATTCAATTATGACACCGTTGGGTTATCAGGTTTATGTCTCTGCTCAAAGGCTTCAACACCTCGAGAAACATCCCGTTGCTGCGAGGCACAAAAATCACGTTCCACATATTCTGAACAACCCGGACGTGGTGACGCCAAATCCCGATGATCGGGAGACTCATATTTTCTACAAATCGTTTTATGGCAAACTACTGCTCGCCGTGCCGGTTCATCTAAAAGACGAATTGAGATTTGCCGCAACGATGTACGACACGGAGTATATCAAAGGCATCAAACAAAAATTGCTTTTGCCGAGTGAGTTCCTTTACTTGCGAGGTGGCTTCAAATGGAAACAATGGAAATAAGATTGATCGGCGGCGTGGTCGAATTTATCTTCGGCCCCTCCCAGCGCATCGTGTTCAACGACGAAGGCCAGCCCGGCCTGGAAGTCGGCCGCGACAAGAAGAGCAGAAAAGTCGTGGCCTTCATGTGTTTGCACATGCCCAACCTCTACCACCGGATTCTCGCGGGCTTGAAGGAAAAACCGATTCTTGAGAAATTTTCCGTAACCTCGGTTGACGAAGGCGATAAAACTACCGCGGTCTGCGACCCTCGCGTGAAGAACACGAACATGGCGGACATTGTACAATGGGTATGGGAGAGCTATTACTCTCCTCACTTGCAACGGGCCGCGGCCTAGGCATGAGCAAGCTGTATTAATTTTTCTGCCCTCCATTTTTCTGTCTTGCATTTCTTTAAAGGAAGCGAGCAACTTCTGAATCGAGCGTTCTGGTACCTCGCCAAAGCTTTGCAAGTCCTCGGGCTGTTGATCGTTCTGGTTGGCATTCTCACCGGTTTAAGCAATCCCCTCGGCGACGCCGAATTTCGCGCGGAAACCCGTTCCGCCATTATCGGCGTCCTCGTCTTCGGTGTGGGTTGGTTGATGGAAAAAAGGCTGGCCGACTAGCATGCAAAAAACTCTTGCCATGATTCTCGCGGGCGGGCGCGTTGACGAACTGTCCGTGCTCACCCAATTCCGCCCCAAGTCCGCAGTGCCCTTCGGCGGACTGTATCGCGTCATCGACTTTCCCCTCAGCAACCTCATGCACTCCGGCATCGAAAACGTCGGCATCCTCTCGCAATATCGCTCCTTCTCGCTCATCAATCACATCGGCAACGGCTCCGCGTGGGAAATGGTCGGGCGCAATCGCGGCGTGTCGATTCTGCCGCCATACACCGCGCACACGCTTTCGCATTGGTATCGCGGCAACGCGGATGCGGTGTATCAGAACCAAGAGTTCATTCGCATGCAGCGCCCCGATCTCGTGCTCGTGCTTTCCGGCGATCATATTTATTCGATGAACTACAATCCCGTGCTCGAATTTCATCGCAAGCACGACGCGGATTTGACCATGGTCTTCACCAAAGTGCAACATGCGCAAGCGCAGCGTTTCGGCCTCGGTGCGATTGAGAATGGCGATCCGCAAGGCGGCAGGCTGTTGAAGTACAGCGAGAAACCCGAAACTTGGCCGGAAGATTCCACCTGGGCCTCGATCACGATTTATGTTTTCAAACCCGAAGCGCTCTTCAAAGTTTTAACCGAGCATGCGCGCCTCGGGCCGAAGTCGTATGAGTTCGGCAAAGACATCATTCCGATGATGATGGAAAACTATCGCGTGTTCGGGTATAAATACGAAGGCTATTGGGGCTACACGCGCACGATCGATGAATATTGGAACACGAGCATGCACTTGCTCGGCGAGGCGCCCCTCATCGATCCCGGCAAATGGAAAGTGCGCACCAACCTAGAACACAACGCCACGCGCGACAAAGCGCCGGCATGGATCGGCCCGCAAGCGCAGATCGAAAACTCGCTCATTTATAGCGGCTGCCGCATCAATGGCCGCGTGAAAAACAGCATACTCTTCCCCGGCGCGGACGTGAGCGAAGGTTGCGTGGTCGAAGATTCTATTTTGATGTTCGATAGCAAAGTGCAAAGCGGCACGACGCTGCACAAAGTTATCACCGATGCGCGCGTGCGCATTGGCAGCGATTGCGCGCTCGGCGAGGGCGACGCCACGCAGCCGAATGAAGAATATCCCCACCTCCTCCGCACCGGCATCACCCTCATCGGCCACGGCGCAAAAATTCCCGCGCGAAGAAAGATCGGCACCAATTGCATCGTGCATCCGGAGTTGGTGGAAGAACAGTTTCGGCAGATGGAGTATGAGTCGGGGGTGTCGATTTTATGAGGGAAGAAAACCTATATTCAGAAACATGGAGTAATACCACTTAACGAGGACACTGTCGGCGTAATTCAAGTTGGCGATTGGAGTATATCGTTGAATACATTCGCAAACTCACCATATATATCGGGCGATGTTTTGCTGCCACAGGTTACACGGCTGAAGTATCAGTACTGCTCTTCACTTATCAATAATACTGGTGGGTTCAGACGCGCTAATGCAGCTCTTGAGATTCTGCCGTACTCACTGGGAAACGCGGCTCTTGCAATGTTCGAACTTACAAGAGACCAGATTGCAATTGCCTCAGCAAAAGCTTCGGTCGAAAGCCCTAACACAATTTCTGAGCTGCAAGAATCACAAAAAAACTTGTTGGGATATCGACTAGATGCTTTCTTGGACGCTGCTCGCAGGACACAAAATGCGATCATTCCCTATCTGCGCCAAAATTTTCCAAAACTCTCTATCAGCAAGAGTCTCACAGGGGTCATCGAGAACCTACGGAACGATAAACTGCAACTTCCGGAACAAGTGAGATCACAAATTATAGACTATTGGGACTGTTATGGTGAGAAACTGAAGAGCTATCGAGATCTTGGTCAGCATTACATGATCGTTGCGACCGAAGCAAGAGTTTTTATTCCAACTGAGGGAACACCTGCACTTATATTCTGCCTCCCAAACAATCCAGATACGCGTCCGCTAGAGAATCTGTCATACACCAATCCACAGGTACACGTCCAACAGTTCGTGCAAGACCAATTTCTAAATCTTCTCGCTTTTTGCTATTCCATATTAGAAAACTTACTAAAGCCCAATGTGCCAGCGGCCATTCTAACGGTTATGGGAGGACGCACTCAATTGGAACCGTCAATGCAGGCCTATTTCTTACCTACTATCGATCAAGTCGAGAATGATATAAAAACTGTGCTTGATACTCTTCTAAAAAAGCATTCTCACGCCCCGTACCGCGATTCCTAACAGTGCTGGCCAGGAGTACCGTTCGGCAGCCTGTACGATCCAGCAATACCGAAAAACTTCCTTGCATTGCTCAAGCATTGTGCTAAATTTCCAAACAACAAAAGCAAAACCTCAACATCGCAACAGGATGCCGATAGCAGTTCAAAATGTCCTCCGCACATATGACGCGTTGCCGGAGCTTGAGAAGCGAGAGCTGGCCTTCGAGATATTGCGAAGAAGCCAAAAATTCGATTTTCCTCCGCTTTCCGACGAAGAGCTTGTATTGCAAGCGGAAGAGCTTTTTTTAGAACTGGATCGAAGGGAACTCATCGGCGGCGGGCAAGGCGTGCATTGGCCCGACATTGACGAAGACATTAGCACCAAAGGCATGCTGAATGAAATTCCCGCGCGTCGTCCGCAACAGGTGTTTGTTTGAATTGGATCGAAGAGATTCGGATTGTGTTTTACCGCATCCGTCATTATCATGTCTCCCATGAAAACCCAAATCGTACAGATCAGCAAATCGCAAGGGATTCGCATTCCGAAAACCTTATTGCAGCGCAGCGGCCTGCGCAATGAAGTTGTGCTTGAAGTGAAATACCAGCAAATTATCATTCGCGCCTCTTCCAAACCTCGTGCGGGCTTGGAGCGCAGCTTTCGAGCGAGGGCGGAAAACGGCGTGGACAAATTGCTCGACGCGGTAGCCTTGTCGCATCAAAGCAATTGGGATAAAAGTGAATAAACCTGGTAAAATGCCTGTCTACACTTTTTTAGTTGTCGATATAAACTTTGGAGTTTCTATATGAGCACCGCCGAAAGAATAAATTTCAACGTGCAACAGTTGCCGCAACCGCTTCAAATCGAGGTACTCCACTTCGTCGAGTTTTTACTGGCAACGCTTCAGGCCCAAGACGAACGCAAAGACGAAGTGCTGTGGTCGCAATTTTCCCTTGCGCAAGCCCTGCGTGGCCTCGAAAATGAAGACGGGCCGGTTTACAAAGAGGCCGATTTCAAAGAGAAATGGCGGTGAAAAGGCGGAGCGAAACAGTTTTTGACTTTGAATAGAAGGAGTTCACGATGACGGCACAAACCATCCAAATCGACACGCAAGGAAGAATAGAGCTTCCGCACAAGATGCGCGAAGCGCTTGGGCTGTTTTCTGAAACTGATGCGCTTGTCGAATTGACCGCCAAAGGAATTTTCATACGACCCAAACTCTCCGCTACGCCCATCACTGAAAAGATTGCCAATATGAATTTGCCCGTATCTGATTGGGCACAGATGGAGAAGGAAATCGAAGCGGAGCACTCATGAGAAAAACCCTCGGCATGTTGCTCGCGGGCGGTGTTGGCAGCCGCCTCAATATTCTCGCCGCGTATCGCGCGAAGCCTGCGGTACCATTTGGCGGTTTATATCGCATTATTGACTTCACGTTGAGCAACGCGAAAAATTCCGGCATGCTCAATCTCGGCATTCTCACGCAATATAAGCCGCTCTCGCTCATGGATCACATCGGCAACGGCGAAGCGTGGGATCTCATGGGACGTATGCGCGGCGCGAAAATTTTGCCCCCTCGCACGGGCGCGAAAGATTCCGATTGGTATAAAGGCACGGCCGATGCCATTCGCCAAAATCTCGACTACATTCAAAACTTCAATTCCGAGCGCGTGCTTATTCTTTCCGGCGACCATATCTATCACATGGATTACAGCCGCATGGTTGAGTTTCATAAAAGCCGCGGCGCGGACCTCACCATCGCGATGATGCGCGTGCCGCTTGATCAAGCCCATCATTTCGGTATGGGCATCACCAGTGAAAACGATCAAATCATAGAATGGGAAGAAAAACCCAAGCGCGCGCGGAGCACGCTCGCCTCAATGGGCGTGTATGTGTTCAACACGGATTTTCTTTATGATTGCTTGAGCAAAATTTTGGAACATGATTTTGGCAAGAACATCATTCCCCACGCCATCGCCCATCATCGCGTCTACGCATATCATTTTAACGGCTATTGGCGCGACGTGGGAACGCTGCACGCTTATTGGGATGCGAACATGGATATTCTCCGCCCCGAATCAGGCCTTGATCTTTCGGTTTGGCAAACGTATACTAACTTGGAAGAAGAAGGGCGTTCGGGCGATCGCCCCCCCACGCGCATCAGCCGTTCTGCGAAAGTCGAGAACAGTTTTATCTCGCAAGGCTGTGTCATCGACGGCTCGGTTACGAACAGCATTCTCTCGCCCGGCGTCGTGGTTGAAAAAGGCGCGCGCGTCGAGCACTCCGTGCTCTTGCACGACTGTGTTGTCAAAGAGAATGCGCAATTGTCTTATGTGATCGCCGACAAGCTCTCGCATTTCGGGCGAGGCAGCAACGTCGGCAACGGCGACCGCGCCAAGCCCAATCGCAAAAACCCGGATCATCTCAAAGAAGGGCTGACCGTGATCGGCAAAAGCGCGCTCGTGCCGAACGATTGCATCGTTGGCAGTAATTGTATCATTCATCCTAAAGTCACTGAAACAAGCTATGCCGGCAAGGATGTGTCGGATGGCCAAACGATTGAGTTGAAGTAAGTTTTCAGGAACGCCTTTTAGCAACAATTTTTTCATTTGAGTGAATCGTCCTCGAAATGTCATTCTGGAAGAATCTTCCCTAGTGCTTGAATCCAAACTCAGTTTGGAATTCATGCCCAGCGCGAGAGAAGGTTCTTACAGAATGACATCACTATGGGGCGCTCATAAAAACCTGCACGCTCAACTGAAAACCGTATACGACTGACGTCTTCCCGTTGCTCTCTTCATAAACCAACTCTGCGTTTCGTCCCGTCTATCCTGCGGTCCGGCTGCACTTCATCTAACGCGCACGACATCACG
>CAYNDW010000355.1:0-6629 GCA_964395375.1 uncultured Cytophagia bacterium | reverse complement strand
TACTTCCGGCGGCGGCTTGACGTTGAGCAATTTGCGCGGCAATGTGGACGCGAGCACTTCCGGGGGTTCGATTGAAGCGGAATTGCTCGCGCCGATTTCAGCGGCGTGCGAGCTTTCCACTTCCGGCGGCGGCATTTCGATTTATGTTTCGAAAGATTTCAAAGCGGACCTGGACGCGCGCTGCTCCGGCGGCGACGTGCATTGCGATATGCCGATCACGGTGCAAGGCTCATTTGGCGAAGGCAAGTTGGTGGGCAAGATCAATGGCGGCGGGCCGTTGCTCACGTTGCGCACCAGCGGCGGCGGGATTGAGTTAAGGCAGCGCTGATTTTATTTTGATGAAAATAAAACGCCGTTTGTTCAAAACCATGAACAAGCGGCGTTTTGTTTTCTAGACGAAGAGCAATCCCACTCAAAGTCCCCAAATCGTCGCGCGCAGAGATTCATGCGGCGCGGGCAACACCACCTCATTGCGGCGATAAATTTTCTCCTCCCAAGTTTTTTCCGGCCGGCGGTCAAAGATCAAGAGATGGCCGGAAGTCAAACCGAGGCGACTGAGATATCCGCCCAACTGTTGCAGGCCTTCGGTTTCGGTATTCGAGCTGTGATACAATTTCACTTCCAAGGCCTCCCGTTGCACGTACACCTCCGGCAATATCGGCCAGCGCCGCTTTTCCGGATGCGTCGTGATCGGCCACTCCAACAGCAAATCTGCGCGTTTGTTGCCCACCGCGCTTTCTCGACCGAGATGTCCGCCGCCATTGATCACGCGTTGCAGCCACGCATATAAAAGCAAATGCGGACCGGCCTCAATATAGTGTTGATTCTTTAACCACGCTTCACTCTCTTCCCGAAAGAACTGCTGAAACTCCGTGAGCAGTTTGCTCAGGTCCAAACGCCCGTCAGGCAGAATGTACCATTGCGCTTGCACGGGTAAGCCGCTTTGCATGACGAATGAGAGCGCGCGCGGAATAACTTCGGCATAGATGGGATTGGCAATCATGATTTGCGCCGGCGGCGGCGTGACCAAACCCAATCCCGCAACGTAGAGCAGATCGTCATTGTAAACGTCCGCGCTGAAAAAACTGCCCGTCAACACCGGCTCGATCACACGGCGCACACGGCCCTCATGCAAGCGCTCCGCGAGCGAATCGAGATGCGTGTCGCGGCGGAGAATGAGCGCTTCCTTGGCAGATTCCACATGCATCGCAGTAATCGCCGTCGCACTCTCCGCGGCCTCATGTTCAACAATTTGCCGCGCCAGCGCATTAACCAGCCACGGCTGCCCTCGCGTCAATTCATACGCGCGCGCCACCGCGTCCTCTTGCCAGATTTGGCCGGTCTCGGCGGTGTGTTGCTCATAAAGCGCGCGTACTTGTGCATGCGTAAAATTCGCGAGCGTGAGCGATTCGGCTTTGACGTTGAACGGCGAAGAGCTGCCCAGCGATTCGCGCTCCGGCCGGATGCGCGCGCGATACTCCCGCACGTCGCGCATGCCGATGAGCGCCACGCTTTGCGGAAAATTTTTAGGCCTCAAATTGTAACCGTCGCGCAGTTGGTGCAAAATCGAAATTAGCGCATCATCTTCCAACGTATCGATCTCGTCGATGAAGACCACCAGCGCTCGAGGCGAGCGTTGCGTCCATTTATTCAGAACGTCAAACAATCCACTCGAGGGTTCGAAGGCTTCATGCTTGAACAACTCGGCAGGCGGGCACAAGGCTTCCGGCAAAGTGGATTCGACCGTTCCTTGCAAGGCCCGAAGCACGGCGCGATTGGCCGCGGCAACATCGTCTTTGAAGGGACGGCTTCTTTCGATGCTGAAGTGCAGCGCGGTGTATCGGCCCTCGTGCGTGAGCTTGCGCGCCAAGGTATCCAGCGAGGTGGTTTTGCCGGATTGCCGCGGCGCATGCACGACAAAATACTCTTGGTTTTCGATCAAGCGGCGCAGCTCAGGCAAGCGTGCTTCGGGATCAAGCGTGTAATGAAGCTCGGGCCGGTTCGGGCCGGCGGTGTTGAATCGGCGTGGCATGGGGATCAACCTCTTTGAGTGTGATATAATTGCTGTTGCATTATACTAATCGCGGCTTCTAAAAGCAACGATTGCGCTTTTCCCTGACCCGCAAAAATCTTTTTGAAGTGTTACTCTCGTTTCGTAGACTTGCCACAATAAATTTGCCTGATCTTCACCAAAGAAAGACTTTGCTCGAATGCGACTACCGCGCGCCGCCTTCGTCGGGATTATTTCAGCAACGCTTCTCCTCTTTTTCGCCTGTCACCGATCGGCTACGAATAAGAACACCAACGCGCCAGCGAATTGGCAACTCGCAGACACGGCTTTACCACAAGCCCACGCGCATAATGATTATCTGCACGAATCTCCGCTTTATGACGCGCTCCGTCACGGCTTTGCGAGCGTGGAAGTCGATATCTATCTCGCGGGCAACGAGTTGTATGTCGGCCACGAGCCGAAAGAGCTGCGCAAGGATCGCACGCTGGCGTTTCTTTATCTAGAGCCGCTGCGCCAAATCCTCGCGCAGAACGGAGGAAAGATTTATGCGAACTTCACCCCTTTCACTTTGCTCATCGATATTAAAACCGATGCGGACAATACTTATAAAGCTTTGCGCCGCGTTCTCAAGAACTACGAAGAAATGCTGACCACGTTTGCAAGTGACGTGGAGAAATCCGGCCCGGTGCTCGTGATTGTTTCGGGCAGAAGGCCGCGGCTGTTCATGCAAGCGGAGCAAAAGCGTTACGCCGCTTATGATGGCCGCTTGGAAGATTTGCGCACGCCGGCGACGAGCGCGTTCATCCCGCTCATCAGCGACGATTGGTCGAAAAAATTTACCTGGCGCGGCGAAGGCGAGATGCCGGCCGAGGAGCGCGAGCAATTGCAGCAGATCGTGACGACGGCACATCAACGCGGCCAGCGTATTCGTTTTTGGGCTACGCCCGACGAAGCCACAAGCGCGCGCGAAGCCGTGTGGCGGGAACTCTTGGCGCACGAAGTCGACTTCATCGGCACGGATGATTTGGCGGGCTTGCGCGAGTTTCTGCTGCGACGATGAAACAAAAACGCTATCGCCTAAAAAAGTATTTTTGCATTTCAGCGCACCCATTTAAATTCGCACGCAGTGAAAATAAAAGAAGCCTGACACCATGACCCTGCCCACCGTCATCTTCGACCTCGGCGGCGTTCTCATTGATTGGAATCCGCGTTATCTCTATCGTAAGCTCATGCAGAGCGAAGCCGAGATCGAATACTTTCTTTCGAACATTTGCACCCTGGCTTGGAATGCGCAGCAAGACGCGGGGCGCTCTTTTCATGAAGCCACGGTCGCGTTGCAAGCGCAGCATCCACCGCATGCCGCGATGATCGCGGCGTATTATGGCCGTTGGGAAGAAATGCTCGGCGGGCCGATGGCGGAGAGTGTGGAAATTTTTCGGCAAGTCAAACGCGCGGGCTTGCCGGTTTATGCGCTCACCAATTGGTCCGCGGAGAGCTTTATTCCCACCCAAAAACGCTATGCCTTTTTGCGCGAGTTCGACGGCATCGTCGTCTCCGGCGAAGAGAAAGTCGCGAAGCCCGACGCGCGACTCTTTCACATTTTATTGGAGAGATATAATATCGAAGCGCGGCGCGCAGTTTATATCGACGACTCCGCGGCCAACATTGTCACGGCGCAAAGTCTCGGGCTGCATACGATTCATTTTCAAAACGCGGAGCAGTTGCGGAGGGAATTAGAGAAGGTTGGTGTGATATAAGATTCAGTTTTGCTTTGGAAGGTCTGAATATGGAAAAGGCACTAACACGATTTCGCCCTGCTCTTTTGCCGATGAAACGTAGCACTCTGTCGTTATAATTTCAATAGAAAATATTTTTGGAGCAGTGTATAATGAAAAAATGGCTCATTCGCCTCGGCCTGTTGTTTCTCCTCTTCGTTGTTGCGCTCGGCGTTTGGCTCTATTCCAATCTGCGCGATCGCCACTCCGGTTATCAATTCGATCTCACTCGCACCAACACCGCGCCGCATGCACTCCAAGCCGGTTTCGCTGCGTTGCCGATTACGCCCAAGATTGATGACACCTGGACAGATAAAAACGGCGACGCCGCATTTAATGAAAAAGACGGCGACACGTATGCCGACAACAATGGCAACGGCAAGTTCGATGCGTATTGGATTGCCGGCTTTGGGCATGCCCGCGCCGCGAACGGCGTGCATGATGATCTTTGGGCGCGCGCGATGGTCATTGATGACGGCACGACGCGCAAGGCGCTTGTGGTGTTGGATGCGATTGGATTCTTGCACGACGACGTCATTGCCGTGCGCCGGCTCATTCCTGCTTCCGCGGAAATCGATTATGCCATCATCGCGAGCACGCACGTGCATGAAGGCCCGGATTTGATGGGGTTGTGGGGTCAATCGGATTTGGAAAGCGGCGTCAATCAAAAATATCTCGCCTCGGTGCGCGAACAAGCAGCACAAGCGATCATGCAAGCTGCGCGCAATTTACGCCCGGCCAAGCTCAAACTCGCGCAAGACCTCGAAGGCGCGGCGGAGTTGGTGAATGATTCGCGCCCGCCGAGGGTTTTCGATCACGGTTTGCGTGTGTTGCAAGCGCTCGATGCCGAGGCCGACACCACGCTCGGCGTGTTGCTTGCGTGGGCCGATCATCCCGAAACATTGTGGTCGCAGAATCTTTTGATCAGTTCGGACTTTCCGCATTATGCGCGCGAAGGCGTGGAAAAAGGCGTGTTCGTGAACGACACTTTGCGCGCGCCCGGCTTGGGCGGCGTTGCGATTTATATGAATGGCGCGATCGGCGGATTGATGACCACGAACGAGGGTTTCCCGATTCGCGCTTTGGCAAGCTTTGATTCATACACATTGCCTTCGTTTGAAAAGGCGCAGGCGCAAGGCGAGCGTTTGGCAATGCTCGCGCTCAACGCTTTGCGCAGCGCTAGCGCAAGGATCATGACCACAAGCAGCATCACGCTTCGCGCAAAGACGATTGAACTTCCGCTCGACAATACCGGCTTTCGCATTGCCGCGGCCATAGGCCTGATCGATCGCGGCCTGCCGCGTTGGATGACCATTCGCTCCGAAGTCGCGGCGTTCACGTTGGACAACATGAGTTTCGTGTGCATCCCCGGCGAAATTTATCCGGAGATCATCAATGGCGGCATCGAAGCGCCCCAAGGACAAGATTACTCGATTGCGCCCGTAGAAGTGCCGCCAATCCGCGAGGCCATGCCCGGCGATTTTAAATTCGTGCTTGGCCTGGCGAATGATGAGCTGGGTTACATCATTCCAAAGAGCGAATGGGATGAACAGCCGCCATATTTGTACGGCGCGCAAGAGCAGTTGTACGGCGAGATCAATTCGCTCGGGCCGAACACGGCCGCGCTCATTCATCGCGAGGTGATGAGCTTGCTGCGTGAGTTGCAGGGTGGTTTGTAACGCACCCGCTATTTGTTATTCTGTAAGAACCCACCTCGCACTTGAAAGAATTCCCAGCACGAGCGAAGGTCCTTACAGGATGACATTTTAAGAAGTGAGTGCCGAACGCGCAAATTTGAAATCCGAATAGGTGCTCTATGAACTTCAAAACCTTTTTTGTTTATGGATTAAAGCTCGCCGCGCTCACGCTCATCATGTTCATCTGCTTTGCAATCGCCGCGAGCGCGGTGGGCATGGGCAATGATCCGGCACAGACGCAGACCCAAGCGGAACAGGCGAGCGGCGCGTTGCTGCTGCTCTTGGTTTGTTTGCTGAACACGCTCGTGCTCGCTTACCTCGTCTTGCGCTCGCGCTGGGGCGGCGTGAAGTTGATGGCAACGATCTTCGTCGTCTTTTACGGCGTGATGACCGTGATGTCGCAAATTGAGTCCGCGGTGTTCATCACCAAGCTGCCGAGCGGCATGTTGCAGAAACTTTTTTTAATGGGCGCTTTAATCGCCGCGCCATTTGCAATTCTTGCCGTGCTCATTTTAGGCAAACGCAAAACCGAGCCGGACGAGGAGCCCAACACCAGATTGCTCATGCCGGTGCGCGCATGGGCGTGGAAGCTCGGCGTGCTCGTGCTCGCGTATGTGGTTTTATATTTCACCTTCGGCTATTTCATCGCGTGGCAGAATCCGGCGGTGCGCGAGTATTACGGCGGAACCGACACGGGAAGTTTCTTCGCGCAAGTGGCCGACATTTCGAGCAATCAAACGTGGCTCGTGCTTTTGCAAATGCTGCGCGGACTGATGTGGATCGCGCTCGCGTTGCCGGTCATTCGCATGCTGAAATGCGCATGGTGGGAAGCCGCGCTCGCAATCGCGCTCTTGTTCACGGTGGTGATGAACGCGCAGATTTTGCTGCCCAATCCCTACATGCCGGAAACGGTACGCATGACGCATTTGCTCGAGACTGCGACTTCTAATTTTATTTTTGGAAGTTTGGCCGGCGGCCTGCTGGCGTATCGTTAGGCGCGATGCGAGTGCGGCAGCGTTCGTGCGCCAAGCTCCTTGTAGAACCGCGGAAAGAAATTAGGACTGCCGCTTTTATAACTTACCCGTTTGACCTGTCATGCCCGAGCGCTTTAATCGGGCATCCAAGCGCATAAAATGGATTCCCGCT
>CAYNDW010000354.1:0-6649 GCA_964395375.1 uncultured Cytophagia bacterium | reverse complement strand
GCCTGCGCTTTTACGCCGGCCTGATTCTCGGTGTGATTTTTCTTTGGCGCGGCCTGGGCGTCGCGGCATACACGCATGCGTTCTATGATTTGTTTTTAGTTTTGCAGCGTTCATGAAAAAAGTTCTACTCGCACTGATCGCCCTTTTACTGCTCGGCCTCGCCGGCGTGGGAGCGTATTTGCATCCCGTGTTCTGGGCGCCGGCAGTGCCCGCCTCCGCGCCGCATTCGTCTTTCATTATTCATCGCGGCATGAGCGTTAAACAAATTGCCGATAGCCTGCGGCAGCAAGCTTTTATTCGAAATCAAAAGCATTTTCTACTCGCCGCGAAACTCACCGGCTGGAGCAACCAACTCAAAGCCGGCAAATACGAAATCACTTCCGGTTTGACGCATGTGGACTTGCTGCGCCTGTTTCGCTCCGGCAAAGTCGTGCAAGTGCGCGTCACGTTGCCGGAAGGCAAGACCGCGGAAGATTACGCCGAGATCGTTGCGCGCGCGCTGCAAATCAATAAAGAAGAGTTTTTAAGATTAACCGAGGATTCCAGTTTCGCGCGGAAGCTCGGCGTGGCCGCGCCGCGCTTGGAAGGCTATCTTTATCCCAACACGTACCAATTCTATTGGGGCACGACCGTGGCGGAAGTGCTCACCGCGCTCGTGCAAGAATTGCAAAAGCATCTCGACGAAAATTTGCGCGCGCAAGTGCAAGCGAGCGGCATGACGCTGCACCAAATCATGACGCTCGCTTCTATTATAGAAGGCGAAGCCGTGGTCGATAGCGAGCGCACCGTGATCAGCGCGGTCTATCGCAATCGGTTGCGTCAAGGCATTTTGCTGCAAGCCGATCCCACAATTCAATATGCCGTGCCCGGCCCGCCGCGACGTTTGCTGTTTCGCGATCTCGAAATCGATTCGCCGTACAACACCTATCGTTACGCCGGCCTGCCGCCCGGCCCGGTGAATAACCCGCGCCTCGAATCAATTCGCGCCGCGTTGAACCCGGCGCCGGTGCAATACATTTATTTCGTCGCGCGCGGCGACGGCTCGCATCGTTTCAGCTACACACTCGACCAGCATTTGCAGGCCAAGCGCGACTTTGATCGCGTGCGCGCGCAAGTGCGCCGCGAGCAAAGAGCGAAGCAGAAGGCGCAATAATCCGCAGTCCGTTTCAAAACTTTTTGTTTGAATGAACTGCTTTTTGAACTCATCCCCCGGCCCCTTCTCTTAAAAAGAGAAGGGGAGAACAGCTTCGATCCAGCTCTCCCCCTTCTCTTCCCAAGAGAAGGGGGCAGGGGGGATGAGTTCGGAGGCGTGAAGATTATCCAGCTTGATCGCCAAAACTCGTTGAAATCTCATTCGGTAAAAATTTTCTCTGATGCTCGGCACACTTCTCCGAAGATGTGCCTCAAGCACAAGGGAAGGTTCTTCCAGAATGACAACTAGGCGAGGGCGATTAGAAAGCATCATGATGCCGAGGGCAAAACCCTGAGCAGCAAGAAGTCACAAGAAATTTTGTTGGCGCTCAATGACGAGCAGCGCGCCGCGGTCGATTGCAACGCCGGTCCAGTGCTCGTTTTAGCCGGCGCGGGCAGCGGCAAAACCCGCGTGCTCACGCATCGCATTGCTTATGTGATCGAGCACGACGGCATTGCGCCGGAAAAAATTCTCGCCGTCACTTTCACCAACAAGGCCTCGCAAGAGATGCGCGAACGCGTGAGCCGTTTGCTCAATCTGCCGCTCGCCCATCCGCATACTTCCAAGGGCCTATGGGTCGGCACGTTTCATTCGATCTGCACGCGCATCCTCCGCGCCGACGCCGACCGCCTCGGTTTCTCCAAACAGTTCAGCATCTATGATAGCGAGGATCAAACCGCATTGCTGCGCCGCGTGCTCGAAGAGTTGTCGATTCCCACCGATCAAGTCGCGCCCGCGTATGCGCGCCATTGCATCTCGCGCGCGAAGAACGCGTTTCAATTGCCCCAACAATACGCCGCAACCGCGAGCCATCCCCAACAAGACCTCCTTGCCAAAGTATATGCGCTCTATCAGCGCCGGCTCGCGGAGAACAACGCCATGGACTTCGACGATCTCTTGCTCTATCCGCTCGAACTTTTTCGCCGCTATCCCGAAGTGCTCGCGCATTATCACCAGCGCTTTCAATATTTTTTGGTCGATGAGTTTCAAGACACGAATCGCGTGCAATACTTTTGGCTCAAGGCGCTCGCGGGCAGCAGCCGCAATCTCTTCGTGGTGGGCGATGACGACCAATCCATCTATCGCTGGCGCGGCGCGGACTTGCGCAACATTCTCGAGTTTGAAGCGGATTATGCCGATTGCCAAATTTTTCGGCTCGAACAAAACTATCGCTCCACGCGCAATATCCTGGAAGCCGCGCACTCCGTCATCGTCAACAACAAAGCGCGTATGGATAAAAAACTTTGGACGCAGCGCGAAGACGGCGAGCGCGTGCAAGTGCTGGCCGCAGCCTCGGGCTTTCATGAAGCGCAGATCGTGTTCGAAAAAATCAGCGGGGCGTTTACCTACAACGGCGACGGCCGGCATTACAACCGCAGCTTCCGCGATTTCGCCGTGCTCTATCGCACCAACGCGCAATCGCGTTTGCTCGAAGACGCGTTTCGCCGCAACGGCATTCCTTACATCATCGTCGGCGGTTTGCGTTTTTATGAGCGCAAAGAAGTGAAAGACATTCTCGCCTATCTGCGCGTCGTCGCCAACCCGGCGGACAGCGTGAGCCTGCTGCGCATCATCAACTTTCCGCTGCGCGGCATCGGCGACGTGACGATTAAAAAACTCGAGCAACACGCGCGCGAGCAAAATCTCCCGCTCTTCGAGGCGCTTGGTCAAGCGCACGGCCTCACTGCACTCTCGGCCAGCTTGCGCGAGAAAGTCGCGGGCTTTCATGCGTTCATCAAAAAGTATATTGATTTGAAGAGCAAACTCTCGCTCTCCGAATGGTGCAACGCGCTCGTGGACGACACGAGCATCATCGCCTTGCTCAAAAAAGAAGCGGCGCAGGAGCGCATCGACAACATTCGTGAATTGCTCGACGCCATCAACGAGTTCGCGCGCGAGAACCCCGGCGCAACCATCGACGGCTTTCTTGAATTGGTCGCGTTGATTACGGACTATGATCAATGGGATGACAAAGGCAACGCGGTCACGCTCATGACGCTGCACAGCGCGAAAGGCTTGGAGTTTCCGGTGGTGTTTCTCACGGGCTTGGAAGAAGGCCTTTTTCCATTGTTGCGGCAAGACGACAACGACTCGGATTTGGAAGAAGAGCGCCGGCTCTTTTATGTCGGCGCCACGCGCGCGAAAGAGAAGCTGTATCTCACGTTTGCTCATGAGCGCGCGCGTTTCGGCAATGAAGCGAATGCCGCGCTGCCCTCACGCTTTCTCGCGGAGCTGCATTCGGATTTCATCGAACAGGCCGCGATGAAGCGCACGCGCGCGCAAGAGTCTGCGCCGACCTACGAGCCGGACGTGAGCATGCCCGTGTATGAAGACGAATCGCAAGAAACCGGCATGATTCGCACCGGACGCTGGGTGCTCCATTCTTCCTTCGGTCGCGGGCGCATTATCACGGTCGAGGGCAAAGGCGAGAAGATGAAAGTCACGGTTGATTTCGAAGATCGCGGCGAAAAGAAGATCGTGGTGAAGTACGGCAATCTCAGGCTTATTTGAGAGCGGCGTTGGAATACGCTCATGCGTGTGCTTGTCTCCTCTAACTTATCATCCTGTAAGGACCTTCCCTCGTGCTTGAGACCAACTTTTAGCGCGGCAGTCTTCCGAGCGTGAGCGAAGGTCTCATTTAACTTGTCATCCCGTAAAGACCTTCCTAGTGCTTGAGACCAACTTTTAGCGCGACAATCTTCCGAGCGCGAGGGAAGGTTCTTACAAAATGACAATTGAGGAGAAAGAAATCGCCTTGCTCGCAAGCCCTGTACGCGTTATCTTCTTTCCAGAAAAAACGAACTGACGTCCCATGCCCGAACTCGATCTGAAAATTTTGCAAGACGCGTTGGCTTCCGAGCGCGAAGTTTTATTCGCCTATCTTTTCGGCTCCTACGCGAGCGGCGAGCAGACGCCTTTGAGCGACATCGACGTTGCCGTTTATCCCACGCGCAAACTGTCGCTCGACGAACGCTTGGGCGTCATTCAACGTTTGGGCAAGAAAACCTCGCACGAAAATTTGGATATAACTTTTCTTGATCGCCTCGATAATCTCGATTTGCTTCGAGCCATCACCACGCGCGGCCTCGTGCTTCTGGATAAAGACCTTGACGCGCGCGAACTTTTTGAAGTGCGCGTACAACATGATTATTTCGATTTCAACGATCAGCGCAAAAGAATTTTTGGTGAAGCCGCATGAGCTTTGACGTTATTCAAAACAAGATCGCCAAGATAAAAAGCAGTGTCGCCATCTTGGAGAGCCTGCGTGAAAACTGCGCCGAGCGCATCAAACACGACGCACAGTATCGCGGCGCGATCTTCTTTTATCTTTACACGATGGCTGACTCCTGCGTAACGCTCGCGCAAATGATCGTCAAGCACAAGAACTTGCGCTCGCCGCAATCTTATTCCGACACGATTGATATACTCGGCGAAGCCGGCATCTTGCCCGAAGCTTTTGCATATGAATTTGCCCGCATCGCCGGTTTCAGAAATTTTCTGGCGCATGATTATGAAAAGATCAACTACGAGGAGCTTTGCCAAATCATGCTCAAAAAATTGGAAGAAGTGAAAACGTACCTCGCGTTTATCGACGCGGCATTGTAATCCATTATGTCCCTTCGTCGCCCTGCCCCCTTGTGGGGCATTGTCGCAACCGCGATTTTATTCACTGCAATAACGCCCCACAAGGGGGCGCGACCACAAAAAGATAATCCCAACCTCGACCACCTCCCATGCGATTCCATCAGATAGCAACGCTGCTTTTCTTCAGCCTCACTCTCTTTTTTAAAACGGCCTTCGCGCAACCCTCGCCCGCCAACGACGATTTTCTTTACGCGCAAAAATTATTCAACGAAAGCTATCACGATCTATGCCTCGCGCAGCTCGAAGCGTTTCGCGAACGTTATCCCGACGCGCAAGAGCTTGCCGAAGTGTGGAAGCTCGACGGCGAGGCCAACATGGCGTTGCGGCGTTTCGTCGCGGCGGAAACGGCTTATCGCACGTTTGAAATTCGTTATCCGTTTCATCAAAGCATCGAAGAGGTGCGGCTGCGTTTGGCGGAGAGCCAAAAGCTGCAAGGCCGGCTTGAACATGCCGCGCTCACGCTGCAACGTTTTGTCGCGCTCCATCCGCGCAGCGCGCGCGCGCCACTCGCGCTGTATCAAGCGAGCGCACTGTGGCAGCAGTTGGGGGAATCGCAAAAGGCGCGAACGAATTTGTACGCTTTGATCGAAGACTATCCGCAAAGCATGCAGCGTTTGCCCGCCCATCTTCTGCTCGTGCAAAGCTTCAACGCGGCCCGCGAATATGAGCGCGCGCTGCAAGAGGCGGAGCGCACGCTGCGCTCTTTTCCCGAAAGCCAATTGAACGCACAGGCTTTTTTTCTTCAGGGCCGTTTGCAGGAGCAGGTGGGGCATTATCAACTCGCCGAACAAAACTATCTCGAACTGCTCAAGAAATTTTCCAAAGACGAATTGGTGAGCGCGACGTATGCGCGTTTGGCGGAACTGCAATTCGCCCGCGGCGATCTTGCCGCGACTTTTGCATCTTTAGATCTTGCCGCGCAAACCGCGCCGGCGGCGATGAAGAACCGACTCGCTCTACGCGCCGCGGAAATGCGTTTGCGTGTCGGGCAAACTTCCGAAGCTGCGCCGGCTTTGCAGAAGTATGAAGCCGCTTCGGGCGATAGCGTGACGAACCTCGTTTACTTGCATCTGCTCGGCAATCTTCATGAGCAAGAAGGCAAACGCGAAGAGGCGGCAGCGGCATATCAACGCGCCGTGCAGCTCTCTCTAGCAACCGAACGTGCGAGCGATAGCACGAGCGCGACGCCGCAGTATCGTCGCCAACGAAGCTTGTGGCGAGTTGCGCAGTTGCATTTCGACGTGCACCAATACGAGGCCGCATTGCAATCGTGCCGCCGCTATCGCCGCGAATATCCGCAGGGCAAATTTCGCGACGCATTGCTCTATCTCGAAGGCCGCGTGCAACAAGTCGGGTCCAACAATCTCACCACGGCGCAACGCTTGTTTGATGAATTGCTGCGGGACTTTCCCCAAAGCGTTTTTGTGGATGAAGCCCAGTTTGCGTTGGCCGAGACCTATGAAGCCGCGCACGAACTGCGTTTGGCGCAATTGCAGTGGCAACGCTTTTTGCAATTGTATCCCGCCAGCCCGCTCGCCGAAGCCGCGCAGAATAAACTACAACTGCTCGCTGAAACTTCAACCACTGACTCGCCCAATGCGCTCGCGCAGCTTTCCGAAACCATGCTGCAAGCCAACGAAAAAGCCTCGCGCGAAGAATTTTTAGTTGCGCTCGCGCGCTTGAACTATGAGCGTCGCAACCATCGCACGGCGCAGCGTTATGCGAAAATGGCAATGGAGAGCGCGACGGCCACCGCGGCAGCGCGCGAAGCCGCGTACTTACTCGGCGCGAGTTTTTATCAACTAGCCGAAC
>CAYNDW010000353.1:0-6662 GCA_964395375.1 uncultured Cytophagia bacterium | reverse complement strand
CTCGGACAATTGCCGCTCGACACGTGGGATGTTTTTGTCGGCCTCATGTGGCAACGCTTCGGCACCGCAACCGGCGGCGCTGATCCGCGCACCGGCCTCTGGTTCGACTCCGGCACGCACGAGGAATTTACGCTCGCGTATCAAACATGGCAAGAGCAACAACGTCCGCAAATTTTGTTTTATCGCTGCATGCGGCCGCTCGATCCCGCGAGCCTCGATCTCGAGCAATATGGTCGCGTGAAAAATTTCTTTGCGCAATTCGCACCGCACGGCGAGCACCCCGGTTTTTATAAAGAATTCAAAACCGCGGAAGAGTTCGAGCGCAGCGCGCGCCGCGATTTGGAAAAAGTGCTGCGCGCATTGGCCAAACAGCGCGACGCTGCTACTGCAAACCAATCTACCCTCGCGACTCTCGCCGAAGAGCCAACAGCAACGCGAGCGGAGCAGCACGAACAGAAGCAGCGTTATCTCGATTGCCTCCTCGCCGCGCATCAATATCTTCCGGTCGCCGGTTTTGAAACCAATCTTCGCATTCCCATCCCTCTCGAAAAAGTTTACGTCACGTTGCGCGCGCGTTTGGCCGAGTTGGAAGCCGTGCGTGGCGCGCGCGCGTTTTCCGAAGATCGCAATGTCACGGTGCAAGAGGCGTTGCAATTCGCGCTCGAGCGCAAGTACGACGGCCTCATCATTCTCGGCGATCCCGGCTCGGGCAAAACCACGCTTACCAAATATTTTCTGCTCTGTTTTGCCACGCATACTGCTGAGAAGAAGCTCGGCCTCGCGCAGTCGTTGTTGCCCATCTTGCTCCCATTGCGTGAAGTGCAACCGGAGCAAAGTCTTGTCGAAAACATTTTGCGCGGCTTGCAAAAATACGCGCTCGGCCTCGATGAAAATTTCTTCCTGCCCTACTTGCGCGAAGGCCGCGCCCTGCTGCTGCTCGACGGCCTCGACGAAGTGCCCACCGAAACCGAGCGCGCGCGCATCAGCCGATGGATTCATGAGCAAGCGCATCTTGCGTTTCCGCGTTGTCCGCTGCTCGTCACTTCGCGCTTCTCCGGCTATCGCGGCGAGGCCGTGTTGCGCGGCCATTATCTCCGATTAGAGATTCAAGATTACGATCTCGGCCAAGTGCAGCAGTTCCTCGAAAATTGGCTCAGCGGTGTGGAGACGCACTTGCACGATGACTCGCCGCATTGGCGCGAAGAAGCGGCGCGCGGGGCCGCGCATCTCTTGCAGCAAATTGAAGCCTCGCCCGCGTTGCGCGAGTTGGCGGTCAATCCATTAATGCTGCAAATCATCGCGCTCGTGCATCGCGATCGCCGCGTGCTGCCCGATCGCCGCGTGGAGTTGTATAAAGAATGCACCGACGTGTTGCTCGAGCGTTGGGATAAAGCCAAAGGCCTCGAAGTTTTGCTTTCGGCCACGCAGGCGCGCCAGCTTTTGCAGCCCATTGCGCTGTGGATGCACTCCGAAGAGAACCGCCGCGAGGTGCGCAAGGAGGCGTTGCTCGAATTCATGCAGCCGATTCTGCCGCGCATCAAACGCGAGGTGAGTGCCGAGGCGCTGTTGCAAAGCTGGGCCGAGCGCAGCGGCATTTTCAAAGGCGAGGGCGAGGTTTATTTTTTTCATCACCTCAGCTTTCAGGAATATCTTGCCGCGGAAGAGATTCGCAACAGCCGGCAGGTGCAAATTTTGGTGAAGAACTTCGATCACGCGTGGTGGCGCGAGCCGACGTTGCTGGCCATGGGCCTCACCAACCCGCCGATCTTCGCGGAGTTCATGGCCGCGTTGCTACGCGCAAAGTGGCGCGACGGCGCGCGTGTGGATTTCATGCTGCGCTGCATTGACGAAGCATTGGTGAAAAGTGAAGCGCCGTTCGCAGAAGCTTTGCGAAGATTGCAGCGCTATGAAGCGAAGTATTACGCGTTGCTCGCGTTGGAACGCTTGGGAACTGAAACCGCGAAAGTTGCTTTGCAATACTCTCTGCAAGATAAAGATGACCGAATTACAAAGCATGCCTCGGCAATTCTGCTGCGCATCGAAGGCATCGCCTCGATGACGGAGATTCCAACTGTGCAGGTAAAAATCGAGGGCAAACGCCGTGAGCTACCGACACGCATTTTCAATCCTTTCGAGTTGAACACGGAGTATATTCTCATCCTGGGCGGCGAATACAAATTCTCCATCGCTAGAGAAAAAATGAAAATTCCACCTTTATACTTTGCAAAATACCCAGTGACGAATCGACGCTATCGTCGGTTTATCGCTTATCTCAAGGGCGAAAAAAGTATGCAAACCACTCGCATGCAATTGCCTCTCGAACAATATAGCCAATGTCTTTTAGTGAGCGCGAAACAAATCGATGGGTTTGTCGAGTTTCTTGGCTTCAATCCCAAAAGTTGGCCGGAGAAATTGCGTTCAAGCTATGATGCCGCCAAGCGTTTTAACGGTGATAGTCAGCCGGTTGTTGGTGTGAACTGGTTTGCGGCTAAGGCTTATTGTCAATGGTTGAACGAATTGCAACGAATGACCAGCAACCAGCAGCCCCAAACCAGCATTTTTCGGCTGCCAACAGAAGCGGAGTGGGAATGGGCTGCAAGCGGAGGTGAGCGAGAATATCCTTGGGGTAATGAAAAGCCCGATGGGAGGCTTGCGAATTATGATCACAAGGTAGGCCAAACAACATCGGTAGACGCTTATCCTGAGGGCACCACACCCGAAGGATTAATGGATATGGCTGGCAATGCTTGGGAGTGGATGGACGATCTGTACAAGGAAGGCGCGTATCAGGCAAATCCGCGCACCGTTCGAGGAGGTTCGTGGGAATTACCTGAATTGTATATTCGGAGTACTTCTCGAGATGGTGGGCACCCCATACTTGATACGACTTTATTCTTCGGTTTTCGAGTAGTCATAGATCAACTCGGCTTCATCTCCTCAATTAGCCAAAATCGAACTCGTGAGTTATGGAACGCCTCGATGATCAACGAATGGTTGTATAGAAAGGGTGACGAGCAATAGCGACCTCCGTTCAGCCGTGACTTGCGGTTACTATTCCGCGCACGAAGAGTGAAAGTTCGTCGTGATGCCTTTAAGCATTTCGACCTCTAGGCCTCCGGCGCCTGAAGGCGTTACTACGAGCGCACGAGCGCATTTTCGTTATAGGCCTTTAGGTGCTGGGCAACATCTCCCGCGCGCTAAAAGATTCCTTCTGCATGACAGCGCTTGGAGGAAAAACGGCTCCCGTGATTTGCGACACACGCTAGAGATTAGAGGAACCACAAAATGAAAACACCTCCCCTGACCCGGTGCCAATGGGCCGGCGCTGAAACCATGCACGCGTATCACGACCTCGAATGGGGCGTACCCGTGCATGAGGATCGCGTGTTCTTCGAATTTCTCATTCTCGAAGGCGCGCAAGCGGGCTTGAGTTGGGAAACGATTTTGAAGAAGCGCGAGAACTATCGCGCCGCGTTCGATAATTTCGAACCGGCGCTCGTCGCGAAATACCCGCAGCGTAAGTTTGACCAGCTCATGGCCGACGCCGGCCTCGTGCGCAATCGCTTGAAGATCGCTTCGGCCATCGAAAACGCGAAAGCTTTTCTCGCCGTGCAAAAAGAGTTCGGCAGCTTCGACGCCTATGTTTGGCAATTCGTCGGCGGTAAGCCCAAAGTGAATCATTGGCGCGCTCTCAAAGAAATTCCGCCCCGCACCGAGGAGTCCGAGGCGCTCAGCAAAGACCTCAAACGCCGCGGCTTCAAATTCGTCGGCTCCACGATTTGTTATGCGTTCATGCAAGCCGTGGGTTTGGTGAATGATCACACCGTCGATTGCTTTCGGTATGCCGAGTTTGTTGCTCCGCGCCAAAGGTAGATTGCTCGTTTCTTCCTCGTGCATCATTCTCTGTGTCATTCTCATTGTGTCATTCAGCAGGAATCTTTTTATTCGCTGGAGAAACTGCCCAGTGCTGAAAAGGATTCCCTCTGAATGACAGGATAAGTGCGCTAGCTATCGCGCGGAATAAAATCCCTCGCGCGTGAGTTCATTTCATATCATCACCGCAAGCCCTGCAAACAAACCATGGAGTATAGAGCATGAAACAATCCCCTCCCGAGTCCGACAACGGCATGAGCTTCGCCAACAACGGCGAGCCGGCGAAAATTTCTTTGATCCAATTCCCGTTCAAAAGTTATCTTAGCTTGAAACCGCTCATTGAAACTTGGAAACGCACGGAGGCGAGCGACGATCCGCTCAAAGCCGCGCTCGCGCCCAAAGTGCGCGAAGCGCTGCGCCAAGCTCCGGAGTTGAGCGGCACCATTACCGATCTCACCGTGCTGGATAAACATCGCCCGTTGCTCGCGCTGCTCATGAGCACGATTTTCCCCGCGGCCTATCGCGACGAAGTGGCCGCCGCGGCGCTCGTGCCGTTCAAGTTGCAACCGGTTTATGCCACGCCCACCTTCGAGCGGCTGATGCTGGTGCAAGAAGGCAGCTTCACGCAAGGCGTGGGCCTAACCGCGAGCATGCAGATTTGGACGCGCACCATGAACGCGTACAAACACATTCTCGCCAAGTTCTACGGCGTGACTTTGGATTTTGAATATCCGCTGCTCTTCACCAGCACCGATGAAAAAACCGGCTTGGAGCGCCACTACAAAATTCTTATCGACCTGCGTTTCATCGACGTGCTCAAGGTCGGTGAAACCAAACAACTCGGCGCGGAAGAAATAAAAACGCTGCTCGCGCACTCGCACGATATGAGCGTGTGGTTCGAACTCATTCCGCCCGAGTGTTTTGAATTTCACGGCTTTGCCGTGTTTCATGCCATCGACGTCACCGATCAAGAGGTGCTCTCTGCCCTTAAAAATGATTTGCTCAAAAAAGACGCGCTCACTTCCGCGCCGCAATTTCAAAGCTTGCAGCATAAGCTGCGCGTGTTGCTCAAACGCCCGGCGGTGAAGATGGGCCTCGCCGGCATTCCCGGCGCGCAAAATCTGATGCAGGAGCACGGCCGCGAGCTTGGGCAAAGTTTCATTCTCAATGACCGCTGCCGGCAAAAATGTGCTTCGGTCGAAGGCTCGATTTACCACCAAGCTTTTCAAACCGGCGAAAGCTTTGTGGTGGAGGATCTCGCGGCGCGCCCTGCGCTCACGCCGGTGGAGCAGGAGATCGTGCAGCAGGGCGTGCGCAATCTGTTTATCGCGCCGCTGTATTACGAAGACCAGCTCATGGGCCTGCTCGAACTCGGCTCGCCCAATCCCGGCGACATCAATGCGCTGAACAGCTTCAAGCTGAAAGAAGTGCTCGCGCTTTTTTCCATCGCCGTGAAGCGCAGCTTGGATGAAATGACCGACCGCGTCGAGGCCGTGATCAAAGAGCAATGCACCGCGATTCATCCGGCGGTGGAATGGCGCTTCCGGCAAGCCGCGCTCAAGTACTTGCAGCATCGCCGCACCGGCGTGATGGCGGAAATGGAAGCGATCATTTTCAAAGACGTGTTTCCGCTGTACGGCGTTTCCGATATTCGTGGCTCTTCCACGCGGCGCAACGACGCGATTCGCGGGGACTTGATCGAGCAATTGCAGCTCGCGCGCAATCTCATTCGCGCGGCGCATGAGCACAAGCCCATGCCCTTTCTCCGCAAGCTGGAATTTTCCCTTAACCAACAACTCGCTAAATTAGAGAAGGGTCTCAGCTCGGACGACGGCGTGAGCATTTTGGAATTTCTGCGCCGCGACGTGGAAACGCATTTCGAGCAATTGCAGTCGTTCAATCGCGAAGTGAGCGAAAGCATTGCGGCGTATCGCGCGGCCATTGATCCCGGGCTCGGCGGCATCTATCGCCGCCGCAAGGATTTCGATTTGAGCGTGATGCAACTCAATGAAACCATCTCGAAATACATCGAAGACGAGCAAGTCAAAGCGCAAGAGGTCTTCCCGCATTATTTTGAAAAATACAAAAGCGACGGCGTGGAGCACGGCATGTACATCGGCGCGGCGCTGGTGGAGAACGGCAAGTATGATCAGCTTTATTTGAAGAACCTGCGGCTCTGGCAGCTTCAACTCATGTGCGAAGTCGCGCGTTTGGTGGAAAAAGAAAAAGCCAATTTGAAAGTGCCGCTCGAAATGGCGCACTTGATTCTCGTGCAAAATCTTTCGCTCGCGATTCGCTTTCGTTATGACGAGAAGAAATTCGACGTGGACGGCGCGTACAACGTGCGTTATGAAATTTTAAAGAAGCGCATCGACAAGGCCGTGATCAAAGGCAAGCAAGAACGCCTCACGCAGCCCGGCAAAGTCGCGATTGTCTACTCGCATACCCGCGAAGCGCAAGAGTACAAAGAGTACATCGAATTCCTGCAAGCCGCGGGCTACTTGCACGGCCTGGTCGAAGACGTGGAGTTGGAAGATTTGCAGGGCGTGCATGGCCTCAAAGCCTTGCGCGTCACGGTTGAAATGCCGAGCGCGACCAGCAAGCTGCCGCTTGCCGCGCAAGAAGAGAACGGCAAGTCGAGAGTCAATGCGCTGGCGTTTGCCTAGATGCAAGATGCGGCGCTTTCGAAGTGCGTGGCATTTTTTTAGAGCCTGAATTTTGCATTTGTGTTGCTGCCAACCTCCGCCTGATGCTGTAAGCATCAGGCTAAAAGGTGTAAGCGATCTAAA
>CAYNDW010000352.1:0-6672 GCA_964395375.1 uncultured Cytophagia bacterium | reverse complement strand
ACCTTGCGGGGAAAGTGATCCTGTGCATTTGCTGGCGGCGATTCGGTGGGCAGGATGGAGGAGCACAATAGTTCGTCGAATGTTATGGGCGACGCCCAGCTCGTGGGCATACGTGCAGCATCAAATGAATCTGCGCAGTCTATTCCCCCCTTGAGGGGGGTGTTCTTGCGAGCGTTCAATTGTTCATGATGCTGAACGACACCCCCCTGGCCCCCATCAAGGGGGGAATGATTGACCGCATCCAAGCGCGACTTGATGAAATTGAGCCAACGACCGAGGCGAAACAACGTCACCAAATCCAAGCGCGAGAAATTCTCCGTTTCAACCGGAAAGCACGTGGAGCGTTGCAGCGCAAGCTCGTTCGAAGTGAGCAAACCGCGCGCATGACATTGCGCGAAACTCTCGGTGCCGGGCGTGGCGTAAAACACGCTCGGGCCGATGAGCACCGGGCGCTCCATGAGATGAATGATCGAGTCGATCATTTCGTCGATCGTCGAATCCGGCAGGCCGAGAATGAGATAGTTGACCATCTCCATTCCCAGCGCCGCGCCTGTTTGCACGATGCGATCAAAGTGGCTCGTGGTGCCGGGGCGCTTCGTGGCGCGTTGCTGCTCTTTGTCGCTCGTGACGAGCGCGAGGTTCAATGCGCGAAAGCCGGTGCGTTTCATTTCGTCCACCAACGGCGCGCTGATGTTCGCCGCGGAGATGCCGTTCATGGCGAGCAGCTCGAGTTGCCCTTCGCCAAACTCTTCGCGGATGGCGCCGAGAATTTGCCGCGCGCGTTTTTGATCAAAACTAAAGTTGTCGTCTTCAATGTCGAAAATCTCCGTGCCGAAGCGTGTGCGGCAGAGCTTCATTTCAGCAATAATGCTATTGATCGAACGCACGCGGAATTGTCTGCCCGCGGTGAGAAAGATCGAGCAGAACGTGCAATGATAAGGACAGCCTCGGCTCGTGAGGAGCATGGTCAATCTTTTGCCGCCCAAAGTATAGCGGCTCGGATCAATCAACTCGCGGCCGGGCAAAGGCAGCGCGTCGAGATCGTCGATGAGATCGCCATGCGCGGGAATGTGCAGCTTGCCGTGAGTTTTATAACCGAGGCCTGCGATGGTATCGAACGCGGCATATCGTCCTTCACGCAATGCGCTCACAAATTCCGGCAGAGTGCGCTCGCCTTCGCCGAGCAAGATGAAATCGACATTGGGATCACGCAACACTTGTTCGGGGCACGCATTCACATGCGCGCCGCCGAGAATCACAGGCCGTGTCGCATCCAGCTCTTTTGCAATCGCAGCACAGCGCAACGCTTCGCGATAGAACGGCGTGAACAACGCCGAGATACCGATCACGTCCGCGCGCGAGTTTTTGATGCGTTCACGAATATCTTCCCACGGCAAACCGTAATGGCGATAGTGGCCGTAGAGCTTGAACGGGCTTAAATTCTCGGGGCGATAGTAGCGTTTGAGATAATGAAACTCGGCAGGCAGATCGAGCACGCGCTTTTGCGAAGTGGCTTGGCAATCGAGCAATTCAACTTCGTGTCCCGCTGCTTGCAACGAAGACGCGAGATAAAGCATGCCCACGGGCAACGTGCGCATCGTGGTTTGATAAAAGTCTTCGACCGGAGGTTGGAGGAGGAGGATTTTCATGCTGGTTGCTTTTGATAGCAAAGCACCTCATGCAAAGACGTTTCGCGCGCGGAACAAAGGCTTCGCCCAAAATAGCTTTGCGGGTTCTTTGCCTCGCTGCGGCTTTGCGTGCGCTTTTGATTTGCCGTTTCATTCGTACAATATAGTTGCGATCAAGATAGAGCGCGTTCTCTCCAATGTCAAGCCGCGGCTTGACATTGGAGAGAAATTCGGTAAATTGCGCGAGCGGTTTTTTTGAAAAAGAAGCGAGAGAATAAAAAGCGAAAAGGCCTTATGAGAAAATCCATGGTGTTCATGCTTCTGGGTTTCGGCATTCTTGCCCACGCGCAAACGCGCTCTTCTTCCTTCCCCAGAACCATTGGCAAAGATATCACCCACGTGGCGCAAGGCACGGGTCTCGTGCTCACGGCGCCGTTGCGCTGGCAAGGACGCGATTGGGCGCGCTTCTTCGCGGCGGTGGGCGGAACGTTCGCGCTTTCTTATTTGGATGAAGAAGTGAATGAGTTTTTTCTGCGCAATCATAGTCGTGCTGCTGATAAACTTGCGGACCTCGGCGTGGAATATGGCGAGCCGCGCACGGTGGTCATTCTCACCGGCGGCGTTTACGTTGTCGGCCTCGTCGCGCAGAACGAGTGGCTGCGCGAAAGTGCGGTGATTCTCACCGGCGCGCTTTTGCCCGCCGGATTGATTCAAACCGCGGCGAAGATCACGGCCGGACGCGCGCGGCCGCATCTTGGATTCGGGCATGATTCCTTCGAGCCGTTTCGCCGAGAAGAAGCGTATTACTCCTTTGTCTCCGGGCACACGATGGTGGCGATGGCGACTTCGCACGTTTTCGCGAAACGCATCGACAATACCGTTGCGAAAGTGGGATTGTATACTCTCGGTGCGCTCGCGGGAACCTCGCGCATGTATAACGAAGATCATTGGCTCTCGGACGTTGTGCTCGGCAGCGCGTTGGCGATTGCGAGCGTGAATAACGTGGCGAAGTTGGTGGCGGGAGATGAACGAAAAGATTTGAAGACCGGCTTGCAATGGCGTGTGCAGCCGTATGGGCGAGGTGCACTGGTGAGCTTGGAGTGGTAGATTACAATAAGCGAGTTTTTTTCTGGCACAGAATAAAATTCAAAAAAATATTTCATCGCCGGATAGATTAAATCCAACGGATAAAAGAAAAAAACTTGCTCCGGAAAACGGCGGCGTGCGTCTGCACGACGTTCGGGTGCGGCAGTTAGCGTTGTGATAAACGAGTTTTAATTCGGTGCTGTGAAAGTATCGTTGACGGATTGTTTGCAGTCAAGGATGCTTGCGCTGCTTCTTCCCGCCTTTTCAATTGCATGTCCCCCGCGGCTTCTTTACTTTAATCAAAAAAGAAAACATCTCTCGCTGCGTTGACACATGCTCGCTCCTTACGCTGAAATCCATTTTCCTCTGCCGCTCTCGCGCGGTTATACGTATCGCGTGCCTGCGAATTTGAGCGCTATTGCGCTGCCGGGTTGCCGCGCGCTCGTGCCGCTGGGCAAGCGCGTGATGACGGGCTTCATTGCCAAGCGCGTGGATAAAATTGATTTCCCTCCGGAAAAGCTGAAAGATATTTTTGATATTCTCGATGAGCAGCCGTTGTTTGATGAACAACGTTTGCAACTCGCGCTGTGGATCAGCGAATATTATCTCGCGAGCTTGGGCGAGGTGTTGCGCACGATGTTGCCGCCGGGTTTGGAACAGGAGAGCAAGCAATTCGTGCGCCTCGTGCGCGTGCCTGATGAGTTCGAGTTGGCTAAGCTGCAAGCGCGCGCGCCGCGACAGTTCGAGCTTGTGCAAACGTTGTTGGGCAAGAAGGGCTATAAGATCGCATTTCTCGCGAAGCATTTGGGCTATCAAGGCGTGCGCGAGAGTTTGCGCGGTTTGATGAAAGCCGGGCTGGTGGAAATTTTACAAGAAATGTCCGCGGCCACGGCGAGGGCGTTGGCCGTGACGTATGTGCAGTTGAGTGAAGCCGGGCGCAAGGCGCTGGCCGTGAAAGAGCGCGCCGCGCTGAAGCTGAATGCCAAGCAATGGGAGAGTCTCGAACTCTTGCGCAGCAAAGGCGCGTTGAGCCGGCCGTTTCTCTTGCGCAAAGTCGAACTCTCGCGGCCGGGTTTGGATGCGCTGGTAAAAAAGTCTTTGGTGGAATTAACCAAACAAGAGATTGATCGCAATCCCTACGCGGACCGCATCGAAGTCGCGCCGAGCTTTATTTTAAACGAAGAACAAAGCGCCGCGGTCGAAGCCGTTTCTGCTGCATTAAATAAAAATGCTTTTGCCGTTTTTTTGCTGCACGGCATCACGGGCAGCGGCAAGACGCAAGTGTACATCGAAGCCATTCGCCACGCGCTCGCGCTGGGCAAAGGCGCGATTGCGCTCGTGCCGGAAATTTCTTTGACGCCGCAAACCGTGGCGCGCTTTCAGAGCAATTTCGGATTGAACATCGCAGTGCTGCACAGCCGCTTGAGTCATGGCGAGCGCTATGATGCGTGGCGGCGGGTGCAGCGCGGCGAAGCCAAGCTCGTAATCGGCCCGCGCTCCGCAGTCTTCGCGCCGGTGCATAATCTCGGTTTGATCGTGGTGGATGAAGAGCACGAGTCGAGCTATAAGCAAGTCGATCCTGCGCCGCGTTATCATGCGCGCGACGTGGCCATCATGCGCGCGAAGATGAGCCACGCCGCGGTGCTGCTCGGCTCCGCGACGCCCGCGGTCGAGTCGTATTACAATGCGAGCGCGGGCAAATATCACTTGCTCGAATTGCCGCGCCGCATCGACAATGTGCCGCTGCCCGAAGTGCGTTTGCTCGACATGATGCGCTTTCGCAAATCCTCGCCCGATCATGAAGGCATCTTCTCGCGCATTCTGCTCGGCAAAATTTTCGAGAAGCTCGAGCGCAAAGAGCAAATCATCATTTTGCAAAACCGTCGCGGCTTCGCGCCCATTGTGAAGTGTGTCGATTGCGGCTTCACGAAACTGTGCGAGGCGTGCAATATCGCGCTCACGTATCATCGTCGCGGCCACGCGCTGCGTTGCCATTATTGCAATTATTATGAGAAGGCGCCGGACGCGTGTCCGCAATGCCATAGCATTGAATTGATCTTCAAAGGCATCGGCACGCAGAAAGTGGAGGAAGCGCTGCATGAGTTTGTTCCGCAGGCGCGCGTGGTGCGTATGGATTCGGATACGACGCGCGGCAAGTTGGCGCACGACAAAATTCTGCGCGAGTTCGGCGAGCACAAGTATGACGTGCTGCTCGGCACGCAGATGATCGCGAAGGGGTTGGACTTTCATCGCGTCACGCTCGTGGGCGTGATCTCCGCAGATTCGAGTTTGTTGCGGCCGGACTTTCGCGCCGGCGAGCGCACGTTTCAATTGCTCACGCAAGTGGCGGGCCGCGCGGGCCGCAGCAATCTGCCGGGCGAGGTGATCATTCAAACGTATTCGCCGATGAATTTTTGTTTGATCTGCGCGCAGCAGCATGACTTCCATAAATTTTTCAACGCGGAGATCGAGCAGCGCCGGCAGTTGTTGTATCCGCCGTTCGTGCGTCTGGCCGTGGTGTTGTTTCGGCATAAAGACAACGAGAGGGTGCGCGGCGTGGCAAATGATTTTGCGGCGCTCGTGCGCGCGGCGAAAGCGCCTTTGCAAGTTTACGGGCCTACGCCCGCGCCGCTGCAACGTTTGCAAAACGAGTTTCGCTGGCAGTTGATGATCAAAAGCGATCCGCAACTCGACCCCGGCGCGCGCCGCATGCGCGAAACTCTGGCCGGAGTGCAGCGCGTCATTCACCAAAAGCACGCGCGCAGCCGCATGCGCATCACGATCGACGTGGATCCCGCGGCGATATTTTAGTTTCATAAACGCAGAATAAAATTCTAAAAGCCTTATTTGCCTACACCCGAATCAAAAGCGCACGCGGAGCAAGCGGCTTGTCGGTATGTGTTTAATATCCTAGCGCTGCCATAAACCGAACGAGCTGGAACCTAACAAGAAAAATAGCCAACGGATAAAGCGGCAAACGGGGTTTGATTTGGGCATTCGTTGGCCGCTTTTATCCGCGGGAAAATTTTTTGTTTTTATCTGATGCTTCAGAGACTAAGTGCCGCGGTTTTCGGATCCCATCATTATCGGTGTTGTGACTTGTTCGCATTGCGCGCGAGCAGTTTGACGACATTCAAGCGGGCGCCACAATTATTTTTGCGTTACATCCTCTCGCCCGAGGAAATTCAGCTTGCATCACTTTGGGCATGATGTTATATTCGCCACCAATTTCAATCGAACTTGAACCTGTGGCATTGCAGACGCGCCATGCGATACGGCCTTATTTCAGACATCCACGGCAATCTCGAAGCGTTGAACGCGGTTTTGTCTGAAATCGACAAATTGCACATCGATACGATTCTATGCCTGGGCGACGTGGTGGGCTACGGGCCGAATCCTAACGAGTGCGTCCAAATTGTGCGCGAGCGCGCCGCGGTATGTTTGATCGGAAATCATGACGAGGCCTCTTTGGGACGCGTCGATCTGGAGTTTTTTAATTACATCGCGCGCGAGGCGATTGAGTGGACGACGAAGCAGCTCAACGCCGAGTCGATTGCTTATCTCACCAGCCTGCCCTACACCCATGAGTTCGAGGATAATTTGATCGTGCATTCCTCGCCCGACGAGCCGCGGCGGTGGAATTATATCATTTCCTTGGAAGACGCGGAGCAGAGTTTTGCCGCGTTCGCGCAGCAGTTGTGTTTCATCGGCCATTCGCACACGCCGTGGGTGATCGATCTTCCGCCCGAAGGCCGCATGCACGTGCGGCAAGATTACCCCGTAGCCCTGCGCGAGGGGCATCGTTATTTGATCAACGTGGGCAGCGTGGGCCAGCCCCGCGATCGTAATCCTGCGGCGGCGTTTGGTATTTGGGATACGAAGAAGCAGGAATACACACTTAAGCGCACGGCCTACGACATGAGCAAAACGCAAAAGAAAATTCGCGCGCACAGTTTGC
>CAYNDW010000351.1:0-6676 GCA_964395375.1 uncultured Cytophagia bacterium | reverse complement strand
ATAAAAAGGCCATGCCTTTGGAAAAAACTATCGCCATCTTGCAGGAAGAAGCCAAACGCGGAAAATTAGATTCCAACTTGATCGAACTCTTCGTGCGCCGCAAGCTCTACGAAGGCGCGCGCAAGGTTGAGGAAGAAGAAGAGCAGGATTAAAATGTTTCGGAGTGATGAGGTTTTGGAGTAATGGAGTTGTGGAGTCATGGATTGATGAAATGTTAAAATGTCATTCTGGAAGAACCTTCCCTCGCACCCGGCACACCTCACAAAATTGGCTGGGGCGCAGGCCCTAGGGAAGTTTCTTCCAGAATGACAATAGCTAGGCGGTAATTCAAAGCCCCTCGCAGCGAATAGAAGTAACTCCACGACTCCAACACTCCCAGATTCCATCGCTCCAACAACCCACCACTCCATTACTCCAACACCGCAATACGGCCATGCCCACGATCCCGCCTCACATTATCGACGAAGTCCGCTTTGCCACCGACATTGTCGGCGTGGTTTCGGATTACGTCACCCTAAAAAAATCGGGGCGGAATTATTTCGGCCTGTGTCCTTTTCATTCCGAGAAGTCGCCCTCGTTCAGCGTCAATGCCGATAAGCAAATTTTTCACTGCTTCGGCTGCGGTGCGGGCGGCAGCGCGTTTGCTTTTGTGCAGAAGATCGAAGGCGTGGGCTTTCCGGAAGCCGTGCGCAGCCTCGCGAAACGCGCGGGCATTGCGCTTCCCGAAGCCGAGCCGGAAGATCGCGCGATTGCGCAAGAAAAAGAAGCGCTCTATTATGCCAATCAACTCGCCGCGGAATTTTTCAAACAAATATTGTGGAGCGATGAAGGCAAACTCGGCAGAGAATATTTGCAGAAGCGCGGCTTCAGTGACGAAGCGCTGCACGCATTTCATGTCGGCTTTGCGCCCTCGGGCTGGGAAGGCATGGTGCAGCACGCGCGTGCGAAAGCTGCAAACCTGGAAGTGCTCGTCAAAGCCGGCTTGATCAACCCGCGCGAAAAAGATGGCAAAGCGAGCGGCCATTATGATCGCTTCCGCAACCGCATCATGTTCCCGATTCACAATCTCTCCGATCGCGTGGTCGCGTTTGGCGGCCGCCGCATCATCGACGACGATTCGGCCAAGTACATCAACTCGCCCGAAACTCCCATCTATCACAAAGGCCATCTGCTCTACGCCTTTACCAAAGCGCGAGACACGCTACGCACCGCGGATCGCTTGATCATCGTCGAAGGCTATCTCGACGTGATGCGCATGCACGTGTGCGGCTTCACGAATACGGTCTCCACTTCCGGCACGGCATTGACCGAGCATCAAGCGCGCGTGGTGTTGCGTTATACGAAGAACGTCACGTTGCTCTTTGATAGCGACGCCGCGGGCTCTGCGGCCACGTTGCGCGGCGCGGATATTCTTGTGGAAAACGGTTTGCAAGTGCGCGTGGCAGGCGTGGCCGCGGGTGATGACCCAGATAGTTTTTTGGCAAAGAATCCGCCGGAGAAGATGCAAAGCATTTTGGAGCAAGCGCCGGACTTGCTCGAATTTAAAATGCGCAAGCCGGCTCCCGCTGCAGAACAAGCAGAAAAACTTGAGCAGAATCGCTCGGAACAGATACGTTCCATCATCGACACCCTCGCGCGCGTCAACGACGGCCTGGAGCGGCAAGCGCTCGTGCATCGCATGGCCGAGCAAATGCGCGTGGATGAAGCCGTGCTCTGGGAAGAGATCGGGCGCCTGCGCCGCTCGCGCAATGTGCGGCAACGCAGCGAAACACAACACGCGCAGCCGAATCTCAATGCGCTCGCCGCGCCGGACAGCCGATTGATTACGCAAGGGCGCATGGTGGAATTGGAACTCGTGCGCATTATGGTTTTGCATTGGAGCGCGATTCGTTTCATTTTCAGCTTCATGCGCTTGGAAGATTTTCACGATCCCGAGTCGCATGCGTTCGCCGAAGTCTTACATAACTTCCTCGACCGCGAGATTCCGCTGGACCCGGAAGACTTGCTCCACTATTTTCATGAGCCGCAACAGTCGGAGTTTATCTCCGCCATCATCAACGGCGAGGGCAAGCGCGCCTTCGAAAGCGATTACAAGCGCTGGGCCGCGGACTGTATGGTGCGTTTGCAAAAGTATATGATCGAAGATCAATTGCAAACGCTGCGCAACCACATCAAAGCCGCGGAAGCCGGCGGCGCAGACGTGACGGAGTATTTGCAGCAGTTCGACGAATATCAAAAACATCTCAAGCGCGTGCGCGCGGAAAATTTTTTGATCAGTTCGTGAAGAACGTGTCGGCTTTTTTGTAGCCACGCCTCCTTCAAAACATGTATTGCGACGAACACCGGGTTTGGCGCGACCGCGCGAGGATTGACAATCTGGCTTCGCCGCGCGAGACGATGCAAGAGGCGCGGGCCGGACCGAATGAGATGAGAGAAGCTTCGAGGGCGAACGCAGAAGGTGAATGGCAAACGCGGTGAGATATGCTCGGAAAGAAAATTAAAAGATCCGTGCCGACAAAGATTCCGAAGTTCAAAAGCGATAATGAAATCGCCGCGTTCAGAGAGAAGTATAGCGCATTTGATCTAATCGATGCCGGCTTGTTGAAAGCGACAAATCGCAGGTCTTACTTAAAAGGAGGTCAAGATGATCACGAAAGAATTACTCAAAACGGAAATTGACAAGGTACAAGACCAGTATCTTGAAGCATTATATCAAGTCATTGCCGCGTTTGAAATTCCTCGCCGCATTGTGACAATAGATCGGCCTATCACGATGAAGCATATCGCCGAATCAAGCTGGCATGATTTCATCAAAGCTACTTATGGTAGTTTGGCTGACGCTCCGATAGCACGAGGCGATCAAGGCAAATACGAGATACGAGAGGAAATCAAATGACGTATTTGCTCGATACAAACGCTTGCATCAATTATCTAAATGGGCGCTCTGAAAAAATTCGTCAAAAGCTGGAGCTGCTTGACCCGCAAGAGATTGTTTTATGTTCAGTGGTTAAGGCCGAGTTGTTTTATGGTGCTGCAAGGAGCTCGAATCCAGAGAAAAATCGGGACAAGATTAATCACTTCCTCGCTCGTTTCGTTTCTTTGCCCTTTGATGATCAAGCGGCTGAAGCCTATGGTTCAATTCGAGCTCGATTAGAACGCATGGGCGCGCTGATCGGGCCAAATGATTTGTTGATTGCAGCTATCAGCGTTTCGAACGCAATCACGATTGTGACCCACAACACGCGCGAATTCTCTAGAGTCGATGGCTTAAGACTTGAAGATTGGGAAGCATAAAACGTTTGTCTTGTGAAAGGCGGAGGAAGATATTTGTCAACTCGATTCCCGTCGTTATCGAACGTGCTTTACTGCAAATTTCTGCTTTTGAGCTTGGGGTTTGAGATTTACCCCGCCTTCCGAAAATGCAAACAGTAATGATGCATGGTATTGCTCACCCACGCATAGCGATAGCCGAACGGCGCGAGTTTGAGATCGTCTTGGCACCAGAACTGTTCGTGACACAAAATTAAACTGCGGCGCAACGCGAGCGCCAAGTCCCACGCAAGCGGATAGATTTTTCCCTTCTTCTTTACGTTCTTCACAATGATCGTCATATAGCGCCCCTCGACCAAGCGCGCGGCAAGACGTTCATAAATCTCCACGAGCGCGCGCAGGAAATTTTCATAATCCTCATAGTTGCCCAAATCGCGTGCGTCTTCGGAATAGAATTGCAGCAGGCCGGCCTCTTTGCGTTTCTGCTGCGTCTCCGCGCCTTTCATGCGCAGCATGTCCCAATAGGGCGGACTGGTGAGCACGTAATCAAACTGCTCCGGCAAAGTTTGATAACTCTCCATCGCGCTCGCATCGCCGTTCACGATGTGCCAGTGCGGCGCAGCGCTTTGAGTCGCCGCAAATTTCTCCACGCGCTGCTGCGCGATTTGATGAAACTGCGGATTGAGTTCGATGCCGTACGCCGCGCGGTTTTGCGATAACGCCGCGAGCAACGTGCTACCCGTGCCGGCCATCGGATCGAACACACGCTCGCCTTTATGCGTGAACTGCTCGAGAAAATAAGTCACGAGCGATTCGGGAAATTTCGCGGGATGGAGCAACACGCCTTTTTCCCGCGGCGGCGGCTTGGGCACGAACCACGAAGGCTGCGGCTGTAGCGCCGTGATTCTGAGGGCAGCGGACAAAGAGGCCTGCGCTTCCACGTTTGCAGCGAATTGCTCTTCGCTTGACGAGAGCTTCGTAACGCGCGAAAGCGTTTCTTCTTCGCGGCGAAAGTTTAAGCAGTAAATCACGTCTTGCTTCGTGGTCCACACGCTGGGCGGTGTTGCTCCATCTGCGGAGGAGAGCGCGCCGCTCGTTAATTTGCCGACGTTGCTAATTGTGTTAAGTGTTCCCGCCTCGGAAGCACACCCAATCTTTTCATCTTTCGGCGCTAAAAACGCGCTCACGCTCCGCCCAAGCTGCCACGCGAGCGGCACGAGCCGGTCGTGATCATCGCCATTGCGCGCGAAGATCGTGAGATACGCTTGCGGCTTAAGTTGGCTCGCAAGCTGCCGCAGCCGCGTCATCCAAGTTGAGAAATTTTTTGCAATGTCTTCGGCCCGCTCGAATTGCCCGCAGAGGTCAACTAGCGCATAATCGAGCTGCGCGGCGCGTGTCTCCGCGGTGATCAGCACGGCTTCGCGTTGCAATTCATGAATGAGCGGCGCGAGCATCGCGGAATTTTCCGGCACGATGCCGATGCGCAGTGCTTGCCCCTCGGCATTTTTTTGTTTGGTGAAAAAAAGAATGAAGTCGCGCGCGGTTTGCGCCAGGTCGGCTTGTGGGGAAAATGTGAACCAACTTTTCTGAAACGGGAGCCATTCGCGGCTGGTCAGTTCGTTCAAACGATTTTTAGGATCGACTTGCGCTTTTGCGGAATTGGTGTTATGCTTAGGCTCGTCGGACATGTGGCTCCGTTGGGTGGTTGCGGCGTAATTGGAATTTAGAATTGAAAATTCGCAATTGAAAATTTTCAAGACCGTGGTTTTGGTTCAATGCGAGGGGTTTTATGAAGCCGGAAGAAGTGATCGCTCTCGCAATTTTACCGGACGAGGTTGCAGCCGGCATCGCATACGCGCGGCAATCGTTGCACTACACGTTTGACCGCATGCGTTACGGCGCGAATCCCGAGCGCCGGTTTGGCAACATTGCCGTAGGCAAAATGTGCGAGGCGACGTTGCTGCGTTTTCTGCGCCAACACGGCGTGCCGCACGTGAGCCGCGAGGGCGCGACGCACCACACCTTGCCGGACAAGTTTGATCTGCGCGTGATGAATGAAGTGGTTGACCTCAAAACTTTTCGCGCGCCGGCGCGCAATGCGCAGCCCGCAAACTTGGTGCAATGCCTCGCGCTGATTCCGCATCAGCATCAGCAAGATCAGTGGCAACAGCGCGGCAAGTATCAGCGCTTCGTCTTTGGTTTCTTTGGCGGCGATTTGCGCGGACGAGCGGCGGACAATCAGGCTTTCGCTCCGCAAACGTATCTCGTCACGCACGCGCCGAAAATTTTTTATGTGACCGCGGCGCCTGCGCTGGCGGAATGTGAAGCGCAGTTCCGCGAAGTGGCGGCGGGCACAAAGTGCCGGCAATATCCCAACGGCACGCGCATTCGCAATATGGGATGCCCCATTGGCGCGCTCGTGTCATTCCAAATTTTTTTAGAGAACGTTGAAAAATTTTGCCGGAGATGAATATGACTTTAGGCCTTGCCGAAATTTCTCACCTCGAAGCTACGGACGAGCCGGTTCTGGCGCCTCTGCGCGAGGCCGTTGCGCGAAGGCGCGCGCCCCGCGCCGCGGAATCGTCTGCGAACAAAATCTCTCGGCATGCTTTGAACACCCTCGACCGTTTTAGTCTCATCGCGCTAGCGCCGAAAGCGGGCGAACATATTTTGGACGTGGGCTGCGATAACGGTCGCCGCTTCGCGCGTTTTATCCAAACCAAAAGCGCAGTGGTTGGCATCGACTCTGCGCTCGCTTCGTTGCGCGCGGCGCAGCGCAAGTTTCCCGAAAGCTGGGTGCTGCAATGCGCGCTGCAAGATCCGTTGCCGTTCGCCAATCATCATTTCGACGCGGTGCTGTGCGCGCTCGCGGGCGAGCATTTGGATCGCATCACGTCCGTCTTGCGCGAGCTTCATCGCGTGCTCAAGCCGGGCGGGCGCGTGGTGCTCGCGCTGCATTATCCCGATTTGCGCGCGTCGCATGTGCGCGAAGTGTCGGAGAGTTTGTATGAAGTGGAGTTTGAATTTCATACCGGCTCGTTTCGGCATTCGGTGCATGACTACACTTCGGCGCTCACGGCCGTGGGCTTTGTCGATATTCGCCAGCATCAAGTGGCGCATCCGGGCAAGCAGCAGAGTTTGTTTCCGGATGCGCGCGCGCATGAACAAGGCAACGAGTATCCCACGCAGGTGGTGTTGCAGGCGCAGCGCGCGAAGTGAGTGTAGTTCGAGCGCGAGGGAATTGCAAGGAGTTTTTCTGAGCAGCGAGATTCGTTCGTAGTGGCTCCTGATGAACTTTGACGATCAAATTCGGTAATCGAGTACGCGCCCCAGTGCTGTGTCATTCAGAATGAATCTTTTTAAGCACTGGGCAGTATCGCCGGCGAGTAAAAAGATTCCTTCTGAA
>CAYNDW010000350.1:0-6690 GCA_964395375.1 uncultured Cytophagia bacterium | reverse complement strand
TCGAAGCCATAAGCCGGACGCGGTGCCGCGATAATTTTCAGCAACTCGTCCGTAATGCGCTCTTGCGAAACAATGCCGAGGCGTTCGCGCATCTCGGTCATGGCGCTAAAAGTTTGTGGCGCAATTTCAAATTGCAATTGCGTGGCAAAACGAATCGCGCGCATGATGCGCAGCGGATCGTCATTAAAAGTAGCGGAAGGCTCCAGCGGCGTGCGAATGAGTCGCGCGGCCAAATCTTCTTGGCCCTGAAAGGGATCGTGGAGAGCGCCGAAATTTTCCGGCGTGAGCGCGAAGGCCATGGCATTGATCGTGAAATCGCGGCGCGCCAAATCCGTGGCCAAGTCCGCGGCTTCGACTTCGGGCTTGCGCGAGTCTTCGCGATAGCTCTCTTTGCGCGCGCCGACAAATTCAAGCTGCTGTTCGCCCACCTTCAACATCGAAGTGCCGAACTTTTCGAACACCGCGGGCTTGGGCACGTGGAGATAGCGCGCGAGGCCTTGCGCAAAGAGAATCCCATCGCCCACGATGACAAAGTCAATCTCGTGATTTGGCGCGAGGCGCTGCAAAAAGTAATCGCGCACGAAGCCGCCGACGGCATAAACCTCCGCATTGCTTTTGTGGGCGAACGCGCTGACCGCTTGGAGAATGGGATGGCTTTGCAGTGTCATGCGAAAAGATAGGCAAAAATCTTCGGGAAGGCAAGGCGGGAATAACTGCGATGATTGGCGCTGCGATAACGACCACTTCGTAGCTTGAGTGATGAACTGACAGCATGCACTTCCGCTTCCTGATTAGACTTGAGTTTTTTTGATGCGGTAAGTGTGGAAATTTTCGAGGAGATCAACAGAGGTTTACTGGGGAGGAAATTACTTCTTTCTTTGTGCCATATGGCGGGTCTTTTATTTCCCAACCTGCCATATGGCGTTATCATACAAGCTTAAATCCTTCGGTTAATTGCATGCGTACGTACGGTATCTGTGACATTAGCGATGTTCGCGTTTACCGGCGGCAAATCGCGCAGCAAAGCCGTAAGGTAAATGCAAGTCGTTAGAAAGATCATCCTTTTGAGATATTGATCTTTGCACCCTTAAGAAGATCAATAATCATCTTTTCTCTTTCTAAGCGATTAGAAACGTCTGTCGTATGCACTTTTGCTTGTGAAACAAGACTCTTGACTGATGTGGAATGGGTGCGGCGATTTCCTTCCAACGTGTTGGCCAAAAGGACAAGCCTAGTCTCAATATCCTGGCGATTTTTTCGAGTGAGGACACTGTCTTTTGCCAATGCCGTTGCGACAGAATACAAAAAGGTGTAGTCTGTGAAGAGCGGAGAGACCGCGACAACTTTGCGGTTGACGGAGTTAAGTACTGCAAAGACGGTCTTGATCCTACGAATAGTTTTGCTGTCAAGTGCAATTCCGGTGAAGGCCTTTTTGTTAATGAAACCCTTGACGACATCGATGGGCTTACGATGTTGTCCGGTTTGGAAAAACAAACATATTTCTAATAGATGTTCCCACATCTTGTCAACTTTGAAATTGGGATCCATAACAGCCTGCACATCGCGCAGTTTCTTGAGAACTTTAGTGATGTCGTTGTCGATCATTTTATAAAAAAGATCCTTTCCCCGTTGTTGTTTCTGTGCGATTAGTGAGAACACAGCCCCAAGAAGCTCTGAATCTAAACACATCGCTTTGACGATGTTGAATCTACTTACTGACACGCCTTGTTGATTAATGTCAATGAAGAGTGAAATAATTTCTGTGAGCGAAGAATCTGCCTTCTCATCAAGTGAAATCTCGATAGTAGGAATAGAGTACTCTCTGAAATCGCGAACAATCGCCTCATCGAGATTTGCAAATGAGGTTTTAGAGTCCTTTGGATTAATTTCAAATGATGCATGGTTTCTCTGTTTGCTCGATTTTAGAAAATACTCATGCCACTTTGGTATTCCAAAGCCGCTTCTAGAATTACTGATATAGAGGATGATGCTCTCGATGCGTTGTTTGCCATCAAGAATGTTGTAGGAGTATTTAGCCCCTTTAGCTTCTTTGTACAAGAATATCGCTGGAATCGGTTTTTTGTCGAGAATATTCTTGAGGAGCTTTCTCCGAATACCAATTTTCCATACATGCCCGCGTTGGAATGCTGGCGAGAGGTTGATCTTGTTATCGTTTAGATAACTAACAAGCTGATCGATTTTCATTTCAGAATTTTTGTAGTCCATGTAGTTCCTCCTAGCGTATAGGGATTGGAGAGTTATCGGGCAATTTAAAGGCAAGAGCCTGTGCAAGATAAAATATTGGCCTCTCGCCGAATAGAATTTCGCATCCGTGAGTTACGCATCGGCTAAACGCGTCGTCGCTGTATTCAACCACAATCTCAAACTGTCAAGATCTTTGAGGTCGAAGATGTCTACAGCCAAGTCATCAAATTGATCACTGTTGAGCCGATTCAAGGTAGCCTCTAACTCTCGTCGCAGCCGCCCAAACTTTTTTTCGAGCACCTGCAGCATCATGCCATTCTTTCCTTCAAGCTTCCCAGCGGCTCGGCTTTGCGCCAGCCATTCCGAGAAGATCGTGGCCTCGCGAATCATACGGTAGCCGCGCTCATTGCGCTAATGTGCAATCGGATTCTCAAGTCCTCGATGTTGTTGAAATCGAAAATGTCCATCGCCAAATCGTCAAGCTGCTCGGCATCGAGTTTTTCCACGGCACTTTTCAACTCGCTGGAAAGCCGTCCGAATTTTTTTTCGAGCAGTTTCAGCAATAGCGTGTTCTTGCCTTCAAGCTTCCCTTCACCTCGGCTTTGCGTCAGCCATTCCGAAAAAATTGTAGTCTCGCGTATCATGGTGATCTCCAAGTTTAAATACTGCCGTATCAATTCTTCACTGAACTTGCGTGCGGCAACAATTGCGGCCACAGCTTTCAATTCCATGCGCTGTTCGGTATCGGCAACGCCTTCAATCAAGCGATTTTCGGTTTGCAAAACTTCGATGCCGGGTTCGTCTTCGAAGAGCGCAAGAAACGGCGCCAACTCTTTCAACTCGCCGCTGCGAATCCGCTCGGCATGCTCCCACAGCAGAATGCGCGAGAAGACGTGCTTGGTTGTCAAGCCGCCGATCTCGTCTTCGTAGCCCTCGGGAAAAGTTGCGTATCGCCCGCGTTGCAAATAAACGAGAACGGTGACCACCGGAATTTTTAGATTGATCCGGGTCGCGACGTTTTTTAACTCGATCTTGTCGAAATCGCGCTGATCCGGCTCTGTAATGGCTTCCAACAAGAGCGCGCCCTCTTTCTCGCCTTCCCGCACGCGCCAAATCTTATCCGTGCGATGCTCGGGAATCTGAATTTGCGCGTCCTCCACTCTCTTCAACTCCACAGTGCGGTTGGAGCCGAAGAACAAATCAAGAACACAGTTCGGATGCCAGTGGCAGATCTTTTTTATCGCGTGATCAAGCTCGTGCATGCCCTCTCTCCCGCTTCGTGAATAAAATATGCGACGCATCATGCTTTCGTTCAAGCACTTTTTTTAGGCGGTCTTTTGCTCCGGCTTCGGAATCGTGAAATAAACCGTCGTGCCTTCGCCGAGCTTGGAATCCAAACGCACCAAGCCGTGGTGCTTTTCCACGATGCGTCGCACCACGGCCAAGCCCACGCCGGTTCCGGGAATGTGCCCGACCTGCGGCCCGCGTTGAAACAGATCAAACGCTTTCTTCTGAAATAACGGCTCCATGCCCAGGCCGTTATCGCGCACCCAAAGCGCATGAAAGCGCGGCAACTCTTGCCAACCGACTTCGAGGCGCAACGGCGCCTCCGGCCGGCGATATTTCAGCGCATTGCTAAAAAGATTTTGAAAAACATTTTTCAAACCGTTGGCATCGGCCCAGAGCCGCGGCAACGAATCCGGCAAAACAAATTCCGCCGGCGCTTGTGCCGCGCGACTCACTGCGCGCGCTTCGGCGTGATCTTGCTTCTTCGCAATCTGCTCCAACAGGCGCATCTCGTCAATCACTTCGCGCAACAACTCCGCAAGCTCAAACTCTCCCAGCCTCGGAAGCTCGCGCCCCAGGCGCGAAAACTCCAACAGGTCGAGAATCATCTTCTCCATCAAAACGGCGTTCTTTTGAATGCGATCGAGAAAATGCAAATGCTCCGCGCCGAGGTGCGCGCCCAATTCTTCGCGCAGCAAATTGGCAAAGCCTTGAATCGAGATGATGGGCGTTTTGAGATTGTGGCTGATAACATAGACGAAGTGCTCCAATTCCTCCTCGCGACGACGCAGTTGCAACTCCGCTTGCCGGCTCGGTAAATCGTCGCTCAACAAAATGAGAAAGCCGGAAGCACGACCGTGCTCTTGCCGCGCGCGGGTGAGCGAAAGGCGGAGCGAAAGCGTGCTGCGGTCGCTGCGATAGACTTGCGTCTCATAGTTTTGCAAAAAGCCCTGCCGGTCGAGTTGCAAAAGCAATTGCCGCACTTCATAGGCGCCCTTCACAAACAACGAGCGCGCGCGCTTGCCAATCACGTCCTCCGCGCAATAGCCCAACAATCTTTCCGCGCCGCGACTGAAGAGTTGAATTTCGCCGCGACCATCGACTAAGACCAGGGCCTCCAACGTCTCGCGAAAAAGTTGTGCAAAAGGTAGCGCTGCGGCGAATGGGGTAGGAATTTGAAGAGATGTATTCATGGGAAGAGAGCCTGTGGCCTCTGCTGGCGTTTGCCCTTGCGGCAAAGAGGATTGCTCCCGCGTTTGGAATTTTGACATGCTCGCTCTCGCCTCACCACCGATCAAATCGAATCGATTGGTCGTCCTTCCTGTGACTGCGACGGGATAAACTTGCGCGCCTCGCGTAGACTTGCGTCGCTTGAATTACCGGCGAAGCTAACGGATTCAGGCTTGAAATGCAACATGCAAAACCGCGCTTAAAATGATCTAATCGGACCAAGCGCAATGCGAGCGCTCTGCAACGCCAAGTGCAAGGGTGCCGTGCGCCGAAGGCGTCAACTCGTGCGCAAAGTCCGCGAGAAATTTTTGCACCGCTTCGCCGTTGTGGCGCACAAAGAAAAGCTCCGCCACCTCCTCCGCCTCCGCTGCGTGCGTTGCGCCTTGCGCAATCTCCTCGCGCGTGCTGCGCAAAGAAATTTCAAACACCAAATCCGGCTTATGCGTGCGCAGGTTTTCAACCAAGCCGCGGCAAACATTCTCGGCGATAGCTTCCGGCGCAACATTCAACTCGGCGACGATCTCATCCGCCATCGCGCGAAATAAATCCGGCCGGCCCGCAATGAGATGCTGCTCCGGATGCGCATGGCCGCCGAACACATCGAGCTTGCCCGGCTCCTCGCCCACGCGCTCACCACGACGCAGCAGCGGCAAATAACCATCACACGTCACCACCATCGCGCTCACCCCCAAGCCGCGTGCGAGCACGTTTTCGCCGTAAGTCTGCGTGAGCGCTTGCACGTGTGCGTTGCAATAGATTTGATCGCGATAGCACGTATGCCCCAACACCAACTCCAAACGGTTTAGCCTCGCCTCCTGACTTTCCAAACGAAAGAGTTGGCCGTTGAACAAATGCTTATCGCCCACGGTGAGAAGTTGTTGCCAATAGGATAAAGCAAGCTCGTCATGTGGAGATGGAAGAATATGGCGCGTGGGATTGTAATGCGCAAAAACTTGCTCGGGCGGCCAACGGCCCTGGCAGAGGAGACGAAAAGGATTAGAAAGTTGCGGACACGGTATTGATGATGACATTAAGATTCATTCGTTGCAAAAATAACTAAGATTTTCTACCTGAATTTTGCATCTCATTTTCGCCCGCCTGCGCCTGATGCTGTAAGCATCAGGCTAGGAGATGCAAGCCCCGCAAGCGGGGCTACTACCCACTGGGTAATGAGCGATCTTTAGATCGCTTTCAACTTTTAGCCTGATGCTTACAGCATCAGGCGGAGGTTGGCGGCATCTCGAGTGCAAAATTCAGGTTCTACACGGAGAAAAAAAGTAAACGGAGTTTGCTAAGCAAGATGGAGTTTTCCATACATGACTTTCTCTGTTGACTCTGTTTTTTCCGTGTTCATCTTTGGGCTGCGGCTCGTCCGCGTTTGGTTCTTCAAACTTCATAAGCGCTCCACCTGCACTCCTCCCACCAAAATTCGCGCGCACATTAGCATGCCCGCCTTTTCCAAAGCGCCACGCGAAGCAACATTCGCGGCATTACAGCGCGCCGCGGGTTTCTTTCCGGCTTCATAACACACGCGCTTCAACTCTTGCACGAGAAAACTTCCATACCCGCGCCGGTGAAAAGGCCGCGCCACTTCCATGAAAATATCGCCGTACGGCGGATTATAATGCGTCAAAAAACCGCCCGTGGCCACGATGCTGCCCGCCACTTCCAGCCCCCACTCGCCCACCGGCTCCACCTCATGCGCGAAAACGTGCGCTCGCTCCTCCTCGCTCATCTTGCGAAAGGTCGTACCCGGCAAAACATGATTCGTCGCCAACGCATCGTGAAACAGCAACGTCTCGCTCGTAATCTCGCGCGCGAAATCATACAGCAGCAACGACAACAACACGTCATTCGTTTGCGCGCGAATGCTCGTAGCCTTGCTCGCGGCGAGCAGTTGTCGAAAAAGTGGAACTGCCGCGGCGCGCTGCGAAGCCTGGGCTGACGGGCAGCACGGTGGCGTGGTCT
>CAYNDW010000349.1:0-6704 GCA_964395375.1 uncultured Cytophagia bacterium | reverse complement strand
CGGCTCTCTTCGAGCGAGGTGACTCAAAGCCTAGCTAGGCCTCGCGTCACCGAGGCGATTAATCGCACTAGCTTTCGCCCATTCGCTTTGCGACACACTGATCACTGATCACTATCTTGTGCAGCCTCACTGCTCGGTGCCTCTTCTTGCCCTAAACTTTTCTCTAAGCGGCGCACGCGTTTGAGCAAATCGGGCAAATAGCGCAGCGCCGCTTCTTCGCGTTTGGCTTTGCTGTGTTCGCGTGCAGGATAGCCGGAAACCGTGATGCCGGCTTTGATGGATTTCGTCACGCCCGCTTGCGCTCCGAATCGGCTGCCGTCGCCGATATTGATATGCCCCACGAAACCGACTTGGCCGGCAATCACCACCTCGCGGCCAATCGTCGTGCTGCCGGAGATGCCGGTTTGCGCGGCGATCACGGTGTTCTCGCCGATCACGACATTATGCGCCACATGCACGAGATTGTCGAGCTTCGCGCCACGACGAATGCGCGTTTCGCCAAACGTGCCGCGATCAATGCAACAATTCGCGCCGATCTCCACTTCATCTTCGAGCACGACGGTGCCGAGATGAGGAATTTTGTGATACTTGCCGGCATGCGGCACATAGCCAAAGCCATCGGAGCCGATCACCGCGCCGTATTGCACAATCACGTTGCTGCCGATTTGAACTTCATGCGCGACATGCACACCTTGAAAGAGGATCGTATGCGCGCCGAGGCGAGCGCGCGGCCCGAGATAACATTGCGGCCCGATCATGACGCCTTCGCCGATCTCGCATTCTTCCGAAATAATCGTCATCGGCCCAATCGCAACATTCGCTGCGAGCCGCACGCCTTTGCCGATTTGCGCGGTGGGATGAATGCCGCTCGCCACTTGCGGCAGTGGCACAAATTGTTTGATCGCTTGCACGAACGCCAAATACGGATTTGCAACTCGAATGAGCGCGCAATGCAGATTTGTCGGCAGCGCGGATTTACGATCGACCAAAACCACGGCGGCAGCAGTCGTGTGGAGCTGATCAAAGAAGCGGGCTTGCGCAATGAAGGACAAATCGCCCGCGCTCGCGCTTTCGATGGGGGCAATGCCGGTGATAATCGTATTCGCGTCGCCGAAGAGATCGCCCTGTACGAGGTTGGCGAGATCGGTCGCGCGAAGTGGAGGCAGTTTCAAACAGGCTCCTTCAACCTAACGCGGCGTGCAGCCGCAGCCAAACGCAATGCAAATTTTCAAGTGCAAATGCGCAATTTAAAATCTGCAATGCTCCCAAAATAAACAGATGCCCTGACCGTTCTCTCGCACAAGCGAGAGAGCAACCAGGGCATCATTGATCGAGCGCGCAAAACTATTTGGTCGTGGTTTTCGGCGCCGCGGTGCCGACGGCCTTGTTCAGCTCGCCTAAAACTTTCTGCGTCAAATCCGGTTGGCTGGCGCCGACGTGAACGATGTTGCCGCCGACCACGTCGAAGATGTAGTCGAATTTTTCATCGGTGCCGATCCTTTTGATCGCGACGTTAATCTTATCGATCACCGGCTTCATCAACTCGGCTTGCTTTTTATAAGCGTCGCCCTGCGGGCCCCATTTCTCCTGCTGAAATTGCTGAAAGCGCAAATACAAATTTTGCAAGTCAGCTTCTTTTTCTTTGCGCTTCTCCTCGCTCAACAAGAGCGCTTGCGACTCGAGTTCGTCTTGCTTGGTTTGAAGTTCGCGCTGCATGTTGCGCGCTTCTTCTTCCCAGCCTTTGTTAATTTCGGCCAGTTGTTTCTGCGCGTCTTGCGATTCTTTATAGCTTTCACTCAACTTCTGCGAATCAACATAACCGATTTTGATTTGCGCGGCAACCGGATTGGCGGCAAAGAGCAGGGCGACCGTCAAAGCCGCGCCAACCCACAACACTGATTTTTTCACTCCAACCTCCTTCGTTAATGCGAAATGAAACATGATTTGTCTCGTTTGTTTTGTTTGGTTGCTGGTTGCTAGTGAAATACCTTCCAACAAGCCATCAGTATCCAGCAACAAGCATCCAGCATCAGCCTAAAAGCTCTTTCCAAAAACAAAATGCGGTTTCCACTTGCCTTGGCGTTTTCTGGTGACCTCATCGATATTATCAAAGCCATAGGCATAATCAAAACCAATCACGCCGAGCAAGGGCATGAAGACGCGCGCGCCGACGCCCACGGAGCGGCGCAGATCGTTAGGATTCGTGCGCGAAAGATCGGCCCAGGTGTTACCGGCCTCCGCAAACGCCAACCCGAACACCGTGGGATTGGGCGCGATGGGCACGCGCAGTTCGAATTGATATTTCAACATGGTTTTGTGTAGCGTCTGATTCTGCGCGCGCAAAGGGTCTTCGTAACCACGCAACGCGATCGAATTCGTCAAGCCTTCGCCGCCCATGAAGAAATATTCAATCGGCGGAATCCGGCTGTCTTTCGAAATGCCGTCGATGTATCCGAGCTTAAAGCTGGTGAATATGACGAGCGTCCGGAAGGAGGGAAAGAACCAATCCGTTTCGAACAGATGCTTGTGATAGCCGACATTGCCTTGCAGCGGGCCACCCGCCAATTCCGTCGTTAACGTCACGGAGGAACCCGCGGTGGGAAACTCCGGCCGGTTCAAGCTATTGCGGCTGAAGATATGCGTAATCGAACTGGTGTTATAGTCCGAGCCGGGGAAGGCAAAATACTCCGAAGACTGCAAACGGTAAATCCAATCTGTGCGGAAATAGCTATCCGGCCAGCGCAACCGGCGACCAATACGAATCGAGCCGCCGCGAGTGCGACCGGCATAATAGTTGGCGCCGGCGGAAGAGCCGAGGCCGCCGAAGCTGCGATCATCCGCGAAAATGCGGGAGCGTTTCGTGTCGTAAATGCTCACGCTCGCCAGTGTCGGAGAGTCGAAAAGCCATGGCTCGGTGAAGCCGAGTTGGAAGGAGCGATAATAGCGTCCGAAATTCCAATCAAACGAAAGCCGCTGACCATTGCCGAAGAGATTGTTCATGGCCACGCCGATGGAGCCGATGATTTTATCGCGCTCGCTCCAACCCGCGCTCATGTTCGCCGTGTCCGTGGATTTCTCCACGACCTCGACCATAACGTCGACTTTCTCTTCGTCGATGGGCTTAACGTCCGGCTTCACGTCAGTGAAATAATTGAGCACGAACACTTCGCGCTGACTGCGCATGAGCATGTCGCGACTGAAGGTGTCACCCGGGCGCACATATAATTCGCGACGAATGACCTTTTCTTTGGTTTTGGTGTTGCCCGCGATTTGAATCTTATTCACCGTGACGGCCTTGCCTTCCGTCACAAAAAAATTCAGGTCAATCGTGTCGGCCTGCGTTTGTTTTTCCACGGGATTAACCGTGGCGAAAATATAGCCGGCGTCATAGTACATGCTACCGAGGCGCTCGACCACGGCTTCCTGCAATTTTTTGGTGCTGAACACGTCGCCTTTGGCGAAGCCCAAACGGCTAGCCAGCAGCCACGAGGGGAAAAGCGTGTTGCCTTCCCAGGTGATTTTTCCGACGTGAAATTTTACGCCTTCATCCACCCAAATGTCGATGAACATGTCGTTCTTGGCTTCGCTATAATAAATCGAATCGCGCAGAATCTCGGCGTTACGAAAACCGTTGGCGCGATAAAACTCCAAAACTTTTTCGCGATCTTCCTGGAATTTTTCTTCGTCAAAATCGCCACCGCCCAGCTTGCCGTTCTGTTTGGTGCCCTTCATTTGCTTGCGCAGCTTTTTATCCGCAAACGCCTGGTTGCCATGAAAAGTAATGGTCTTGATTTGTACTTTATTCCCCTCTTGAATGTTGACGATGAGGTTGACCTGCCCCTCTTCTTGCGCCGGCGTGGTTTGCGGTTGGACTTCCGCGAGGAGATAGCCTTTGCTTTCGTAGAGTTTCGTGAGTTTGCGGCGCGTGCGCGTTACTTCGCGCGGACTGATGACTTGGCCCTTGAAGAAGGTCAACTCTTTTTCGAGATCTTTCTTTTTGATCTTTTTATTGCCGTCCAACTCGATTTTATTCAAACGAGGAAATTCGCTGACTTTGATCGTCACATAAATTCCGTCGCCGACTTTGCGGTCGAGCAGGATCTCGATGTCTTCGAACATGTCGAGGCCGTAAAGCTGCCGTACGGCGCTTTGCATGTCGTCACCGGAAACGGTTTCACCCACGGTCAGGCCGGAACTCAGCTTCACGAAATTGCCATCCGCGGTTTTATTGCCTTCAACCGAGATTCCCAAAATCTTGTAGGGATTTTGACGCTGGGCATGAACAAACGAGGCGGAACTTGTGACCGCGAGGGTCAAGACGAGAGAGAAAAACCACCGCTGCTGCATTTTTACCTTTGTCATTTCAATCATCTAGTGAATTCACGCGGCGAAATAGTAGGGATTTTTCGCTCGAATGTAAAGGAGATTTTTCGAGCGCAGATGCGCCTGAACGTACCCTTGCCAAAGGTTTCGATCCTTCGCATGGGTAAGACTCTCGAGGTGGCGATTAAGTTTCGTGGCAAAGCTCGGGCATGGCCAAGCCGCGGCTGAACCTTGCCGAGCGTGATTATTTCCCCTCCTTCAACGGAAACTCCACCGGAAACGAATGCCGCAGCCAGATGCGCGGATCGGCTTTGTCTTTTAACAAGAGCGGATTGTAGTCATATTCAAACTGCAAGAGCATCGAAGGATTGAGGCGGTATTCCAAGCCGAGGCGATGGCGCAGTTGCAGGTTGTAATACCAATTCGCGATCTTGTCTTCCGCCTCGTTGATCAATTCGCTCTCCACCAAGCCGGTTTCGACTTGGCCGACATAATGCAGATACAAACTATTCGAAAGATGTTTGCCCAATGTGAGCCGGCTGCTGCGGAAGAGCGAGGGCCGTCTGCTGCCGATGGTATTCACCGGCGCCGGACCGTTTTGCGCGTTCGCCGAGGTCAAAAGATTGCGCGTAAAACGCGAACTGAAGCGCACGACATCCAAACCCAGCTTGCGTTCGAGCGCGCGCTCCACCGGGCGAAGGAACGGCCGGATGATCAGATGATCCGTGCCAATGCTCACCGCGTCTTTGGCATTTTGCCCTAAACGATCCGCGGAATAACCGAGCGTCGCCAGAAGTTGTCCCTGCGTCTCGCCCAATAACGCCGGATTATCGGACGAGAGTTTGAAGAACGCGTTTTGAAAACGGCCGCGCGGCAGCTCTTGCCCGCTGGCGGGATCAATGGTGTAAAGCGTGAGATGAACATTTTGCGGAAAGTCGGTGGAGTCGGTGATCGCGGCGTAGCCGCGGCCATATACGATGGGCAGCCAATCGCTGCGGTCGAATTCCGCGCCGCAATTTTCTACTTGAAAACTCATGTCGAGATATTCCACCACGCCGCGTTGCGAAGTGATTTTGCCTTCCGCGAAGAAGGAACTATCCGCCAAGACGCCCTGCATTTTAAGCCGGCTCTCGGCATCGTCGAGGCCGAGACTCACGAACACTTCATCTACCGCGGTCGGAATCGCGATCACATAACGATTGTCGCGCCGGCTGCGCGCCAGCACGTTCCAATTGAGGTTCAGCAAAACTTTGAGCGCCGCGGAATCGGTCTCCGTGCTTTCATCAAACGGAAACTGAAAATTCACGTTTTCCATCACCAACCCGCCGGAGAGCACGGGATGCGCCCACGGCCCGGAGATAATAAACTCATCCGCGTCACCGCGCCGCGTGGTGGAATCGAGCAAGCCCGTAATCCAAAATCTGCCCGTCTCATGCTTTTGCATCAAGCCGGGAATGTTCAACGGCAAACCGTTCGCGCTGGATTTGACGAAGAGCGCGCCTAAATAAATTTGCGAATCACTCAAACGCAGCGGCACGGGCAAGAGCGAGTCCGGCGCGAAGCGTTTGTTTCGTGGGAAAAGACTCTCAGCCGGGTTCATGGGCAAGAGCGGCACTCGCTCTTCATTGCGAAGGGTAAACGTCGCGTCGCCGATCTTGCCCTGTATGCGCTTCATTGCCACGAACGTGCCGCGCTGGTCCGTTGTCAACTCGCCGCTCAGCTCATTGATTTCCGGCGCGATCTTCGTCAAGTGCATGCGGTCGGCGGAGAACGCCAAGCGCGAATCGGGCACACGAAGTTTTTTATAAGGCCCGGCCAAATGCAAACGCAACGTGTCGGAGCTTTGCACGCTTTTAAAGTAGCTCGCGACTTCCGGCAGCACTGCGAGAAAATTGCCCGCGCCTTGCAGGGCAATATCAACTTCGCCGCTCGTATCAAACGGCAAAAAACCGGCGCCGGTCAAGGCAAAGGCTTCGTGTTTGAGATAATGAATCTGAGGCCAGTACATCCCGTAACGCGAGAACCGCGCCGGTTTGCTCGCCGGCAGCGCGGCCTGCGCCGTCACTTCATCGAAGCTGAACCAACGCACCGCGCCGTCGCGCACCGTGACATTGCCCGAGAGCGGAAGGCCTTCTTTATTCAAAAAAGCCGTAAGCGGCCCTTGGGCTTTGAGATCAAAAGAAAGCCGGCCGCGAAATTTTTCATGGGGCACGTCTGCGAGCGCTTGCAAAAATTCGTCGCTCTTGATGCCCGCGCCCTGCACAGCGAGATGCAGCGCTTCGTCGCTGCGGCGATATTCGGCGGCGGCATGGAGATAAGGCTGCCGGTCTTTTTCAATTTTCATCGTGGTCAACTGCCAGCCCGTGCTGTCGAGCGCGCCT
>CAYNDW010000348.1:0-6706 GCA_964395375.1 uncultured Cytophagia bacterium | reverse complement strand
GACAACCGTTGTTAAAAGTCGGCAACCTGCGTGTCGTTGGTTTCCGCGTACGGCGCGGAGTAGCGTTGCGCAGTGCGGCTTTTCATCCGCACCAAAGCCAGGCGCAACGTTATAAACTCGCACGCCGCGCTCATACTTTCCAGCCGTTCCTGGCGCAACGCGGCTTGCGTGATGGTTTGCCATTCGCGGGTGGAGAGCGTGAGCGTTGCGCTGTCGCGCAGAAAAGTGCGCGCATAATCCAGCGCGAGCAAACGCGACACTCCGGCGGCGCGCTCGTTGCGGCCTTCCAAATACTGCAACAGATTGCGCGCTTCCAATTGCTTGTCAATGCGCGCCGCAAGTTGCATTAAGCGCGCAAGTGTTTGCGTCTCCGCGCCGTTTTCCCGCACCGCCATGCGTTTGAGAATTTCAAACGCCGCGGAAGCGTATCCCGAATTTTGCAAATGCCTCGCCAGCGCCCATTGCACCTCGCGCGCCGGCGGCGGATTGAGCGCGAGCGCTTGTTGATAACACTTGAGCGCGAATTGATCCTGCGCTTTGTGCTTCAGCAACAACGCGCAAATCTCCAGGCACAGTTCCCGGTCATTGGGAAAATTTTTCAACACGTAGTGATAGATCTGCTGCGCGGACGCGGTTAAACTTTCCAAACCCAAAAGCGCGAGCGCGAGATTGCGATACACATTAGGCGTTTGCAAACCGTTGCGCAACAGTTCGCTGAAACTGTCCGCGGCTTCGGCAAATTGTCCGCGCGCTAAATACGCTTCCGCGAGAGTTTGAACGAGGGAGTTAAGCCGTGGGGATTGTGGCGTGGGAGAGGTCATTGCCGAGCGCGTGCAGGCGTACTCATTCTTTGAACTCTAAAGTCTTCACGTCGCCTTGGGCCACGTGGACGTTCGCTTTTTGATGCAACACGCGGCCGGTGCTGTCTTTGATGCTGATCGTATAGGTGCCGGGTTGCAATAAAAACCCGGCCTCGGCCAGGGCTTTCACTCGACCGCGAGGCGTGTCGTTCACAAAAATGATCGCCTCGGCATAACGCTTGTTCTGCAAGCCGGGAAGAAAAATACGTCCGCCGGTGCGCGGCACTAAGCTCGAAGCCTTTGCCAGCGCGGACTCTTGATCGGCCTGCGCGCTCGACGCAGCGGGAACCGGGCTCGACACCATCCGGGTATTTTCGTTAAAGGATTTTATCGGCGTTGCTGGTCGCGCGTGCGTGGAATCCGAGGGCCGCGGCTCGATGCTTCCCGTTTCCGGTTTTGCCTCGGAAGAAGTCAAAGCGGCGTTGGTCGCGTTTGCCGGCAGGTCAAAAATTTCCGCGGCTTCGTCCGCCTCAGGAGAACTCGTGCTCAACAAGCCATAGCCCACACCGGCCGCGGCAAAACCGACCAGGCCCAAAACCAGAAAACGCCCGCGTGAAAGTCCCAAACGGCCGCGCCAGGATTTCGTTTTCATCCCCTCCGCATAGAGCGTGCGCAGAAAGCGCTCTTCCAATTCGATGATTTTTCCCGGCTCTTCGGGAATCGTGATCTTTTTCGGCGAGCCGTTGCCGGCTTCGGCGTGAGCATTCTTGACTTGCACCACGGCCGCGGTGATGTTATCCGAGCCGTTGCTGGCCTTCGCGCGCTGCACGAGCTGCTCCACATTCTTTTGCAGGCCGCTCTCGCTTTCTTCTTGCAAGGCTTTGAGCAAATGCTCCGGCCCGAGCGCGTTGTGCAAGCCGTCGCTGCACAACAAAAATTTCCCCGGCCCGGTGATGGGAAACCATTGCACGTCGATCTTCACCGCGGGATGCGTGCCGAGCGCGCGCGTGAGCACGTTCTTCTTGCGAAAATGCTTCACTTCTTCCGCGCGAATCTCTTGATCCTGCAACAGCTCGTTGATCCAGCTATGATCTTCGGTGATGAGCTTGAGATTTTTTTTGTGGAGATAATAAACCCGGCTGTCGCCCACATGCGCCACGCAGGCCCAGTGCTCGCTAAAGGCCATGGCCACGATCGTCGTGCCCATGCCTTGCAATTGCGGATCGTTCTCCGCCAGTAAGCGCAGCCGGCGATTGGCGAGGCGAATGCCGAGCAGCAGACGCAGCGCGATGACCGGCAAGCGTTCATTGAAGTCTTGGCTGAACCGCATCAACTCCGCGAGGTCGGGATAGAGGAAAACATCGCGCACGGTTTCCCCGGCAATTTTGCTGGCGATCGCCCCGCTTTGATGCCCGCCCATGCCATCGCACACGATGATGAGCTTTTTCTTTTTAGAATAATAAAAAAAATCTTCGTTCTCTTTGCGAACGGTCCCGCAATCCGTTGCGGCGGACATCACAAGTTCCATGACCATGCCTCAGTGTTCGTTGGTCGTTGAGGGGCGCTCGTGGGGCGTTGCTTGTTGATCGTGAGTTGTTGGCCATTCGCGATTGACCATTGACCATTGACCATTCGCCATTGACCATTGAACATTCGCCATTCGCCATTCGCCATTCGCCATTGGTTGTTGATCCTGAATTGTGGCTAGAAAATGATACCTCGCGACTCCCCTCCAGTTGTCATTTTGGAACAAACTTCCCTCGCGCTGTGACGAGCGCCAAGCGCGAGGGAAGGTCCTTGCAGGATGACAATTGCAAAAGGGCATTACAAAGCAACATTCAAATAGCATATCCACGCCCCACTATCCTCGATCTACTATCCACCCTCCACGATCCTTACCCCAAACTTAAAGCGAAACGTTTACGCTGCCGGCGCAGCAAAAAAGGCAGAAGATAAGCGGCGAGCAACAACACATGGGCAACAACGAGCAGCGCGACATAATAACCAAAGCGTGTGGGCGGCGCAGTGAGCGTTGCCAGATTTTTCGCCGACCCAAACCGCTGGCCCCAAATCACGCTGGAGAACGGCACGTTGCGATTCGTTGCAAACACATGCGCGAGGCCGTCGGCGCCGAACAGCAAAATATCCAGCACCGCATCATCGCCCAGATCGGCCAACAACGGCGCTTCGCCGGGATTGATAATGGCCTGGCGGTCTTCCCATAACGTTGCACCGGTTTTCCCGCTGAGCACTTTCACGCGGCCTTCATGATCAGCCACGACCGCATCCACGCGGCCGTCGTGGTCGCAATCAAACAGTGTGGGATGTTGCACCAGATTGCCCGCCGCGACGCGCCAAAATTCTGGTTGCTTCTGCCCGTCGCGGCCCAATCCGCGAAAAGCGGCGAGCGTGCCGTCGTTCGATACCGCGACCACGTCTGCCAGCTCGTCGCCGTCGACATCGCCCAACACAAACGAATACGCAAACGCTCCGGTACTGTCCACGCCGCGGTTCACTTCGCTCCACCACAGTTCGCGCGTTTTAATTTTGCCCTCGAGTTTTTGATTCGCCAAATCCAAACACACCAGGCTGCCTTGTTGCGTCACCACGACGATATCGGCGTTGCCGTCGCCGTTTAAATCTACGACGCCGGCCGGATAGCGAATTTGATGATTCTCGTTGAACCGGCCTTTGAGCTTGTTGAGGCTGAGATTCACGTCCACATTGGCTTTCACCCGCCGCTCCACGCCGTCATAAATCAACACCAACCCGTGCTCCGTGCCGATCAAAATTTCTTCCGTGCCGTCGTCGTCAAGATCGAAACACGACAATTGCGCCCGCGACGCCATTTCGATGTTCAAATTCACCCACTCCGGCTCTTGCAAACGCGCATAGCCCACGTGCAACAAACCTTCGACGTTGATCACCGCCACATCCATGCGGCCATCGCCGTCGAAATCTCCCACCAGCGGCGAACCCGCGACTTCCTTGAGCAAAAACGGACTCGTCCAAATCTCCGCGCCGTGCAAACCGTCGATCGCCACGAGATGCGCGTCCGCCGTGAGCGCGACAATATCGGCCAAGCCGTTGCCGTTCATATCCGCGATCGTGGGCGCATGCCGGGCGTCGAGCACGATCGAAGTGATCTGCCACAACCGCCGGCGGTTCTTGCCGTGCACGGCGATCATCGAACCGTCGGACCGCACGATGGCCAAATCCACATACGCATCGCGATTCAAGCGCGCCAGAATCGGCAACGAAGGCCGCAAGGCCAGCGAATCGATTTTGATATTCGCCGCTTGTTCGCCCAATGTAGGTTCGATCTTGGTGAAAGTATGATAGGCCGCTTGCAACGGTTTGGGCACGTCGGTGATGAGCATGAGATGATACCATCCCAACCCCATCAGCAGCAGCGCAAAGAACGTCGCCACGATGCTGCCCACGGTGAGCCCCTGATTGCGATACCGCAGCCACCATGCGCCCGCGGTGCGGGGAAAGGCAAAATCCCAATTGCCTTCGGCCACAAAGCGAAAGATCGTGCTTTGTTGATCGCTCACGATTTCGATTTCATCGCCGGGCGTGAGCCGAAAATCGTCGGTCTCGTTCAACTGGTCTTGATTCAAATATGTGCGGCTCTTGCTGCGTTTATCGCTGAGATAAAACGCATTGTTGCGATAGGCAATGGTCGCATGCCGCCGGGAAATGCTCGAATCCACCGTGCCTTTGCGCGTTTCGCGAATGACGACGTCGTTGATGCGTGCTTCACGCCCGATGCGGGTCTCGCCGAAATTGAGTTGAAACCGTTTGCCGAGATAGGGGCCATAAATCGCGAGCAGATAATAGGGCGACTTCTCCACCTGGCGTTGATAACGCGCGCCGCCTTCCTGGGCCTCGCTCACCTCGATCGGCTCCGCGGCCGGCTCGGCTTCCGTCGTGCGAGTTCCCGCCGGGGCCGCAACATGCGCGTGCGGCTTCTGGTCAAGCTTGTTCGGCTCTTCTTCCATGGCGAAAACAAAATCCTCGACCGCGCTGCCGTTAGGTGAGTTGGCCGCGGAAGCGGAATCGCCCTGCACCACGTCGAGCACCGCGTCTTTCATTTCATCCCAAAAATCTTTGGACTCTTCCGCGGCCGCGCCGGGTTTGCTCGCGCTCGCGGCATGCGCCTCAAGTTGTTGGCGAAAGAGCAGCGTATGCTCGCCGACTTGAATCGTATCGCTGTCGCGGATTTCCGTCGGCGCGTTAATGCGAATGCCGTTGACGAAGGTGCCGAAGGCGCTTTTTAAATCGCGCACAAAATACTTCGCGCCTTGACGCTCGAGGTGGAGGTGCGTCATCGAAACCGCTTTATCGGGCACGACAACGTTGTTCCCGGCCTCCGACCCTACCGTGAAAAGCGCAGTGCCGACCGGCACCACATATTCGCCGAGTATTTCCGCCTTTTTTTTGAGAATGATTTTGGGCATGTGATCGAATCGCCGTTTACGAAAAGAGGTGATGGTGCTTTGCTGGTTGCTGGTTGCTGGTTGCTCGTTGCTGGTTCGAATGCCGTTCCTTCCTCTTATGCTGTCATTCAGGAGGAATCTTTTTGAGCACTTGATAGTATTTCCAGCGAGTAAAAAGATTCCTCCGGAATGACAGGATAGGAGGAAAGTGCATTCTATATTTCGCGCGGAACAATAACTCCCGCGCTTAATTCGACGCGGCGAGCTTGAACACGACGCGCCGTTTGTCCGCTCCGATTTGTACTTCCTTTACGCTGACGCCATAGCCCAGCTTCTTGACGCGAAAACGATATTCCCCGGGCGGCAAGCTACGCTCCGCGATGCCGGCCTCATCCGTCTCGCCGAAAAAAGTTTCAGGCTCGCCGGCGCGAGAGGTGGATTGATAACTGATTTCAACTCGGTTCAACGCCCTTCCGCTGCGGTCGTCGAGCACGGTGATTTCGGTCATCACGCTCCCGGCCGACATGCGCGCGATCGCAACGTTACTCGTCGCCGGAATCGTGAGCACGTAATCCGCCAGCCCGGCTTTGCTCAACACGACCTTGTAAGTATACGGCAAGAGCGTCAACTCGCACGGCGTCGTGGCTTTCACTTTGGTGCTGCGGCCGTTGTAAATAACTTCCGTCACCTGCGCCTTGATGTCATCGTCGCTCGCGCTGTTCGCATTCTTCGCGAAGATGCGCACCAAGCGCGAGAGCGTTTCATGGTATTCGCTTGGCGAATTTTCATCGACCTCCAGCGCGAAGGTGCGCGGGAGAAAATTTTCTTTTTGCAGCGTGACCGTATGCGTGCCAATGGTCAACAGCAATTCCGTGGCATAGCCGGTCAAACCCACCGGGTTGGAATCGCCATCCACAAAAATTTCCGCCAAGCTGGGCGTGGAAGAAATCGTCACGAGCTTGACGAAAGTTCCGGCGATGGTGAAGTGTTCGCGTTGGCCTTCGATGCGCTCGAATTTCCACAGGCGGCGATCTTCAATGGTCTCGCTGCCTTCGACGGTGTTCAGCGCAAAGCCGCCGAGCGTCATCAAACTCTCTTTGCGCAGTTCGAGATTTAACGGTTCGGGCGTGACTTCATAGAGCACGCGACAAGGAGTGGGCTGCGTATACTTCACGCCATTGAGGTAAACTTCCGCGCCTTCGGGCTTAGAAGTGATTTCCAAAATCGTTTTGAAGCGGAAGACATAGGGCTGATCCGTGTCCGGCTGCTTTTCCTCCGCCACCGAAATGCTGCCCTGGGAGAGCACCTGAATGGAGCGCACGATCGGCTCGAAGCGCGGCAAGGTGAGCGTGAGCTTATGCACGCCCGGCGAAATTTTTTCGATGGCCAGCGGCGTGGTTTTGGGCAGCGGCTCGTCGTCCAAATACACCTGCGCGCCCGCGGGGAATGAAACGATTTTGATCG
>CAYNDW010000347.1:0-6719 GCA_964395375.1 uncultured Cytophagia bacterium | reverse complement strand
GCGCCATCTGGCCGAGATGAATCAGTTCCGTTGCGCCTTCCCAGACAATCTGGACGCCAAGGAGGTATTCGCCTGTCGGATCGGCCCCCATCTTCAGCAAACCGTTGCGAATGTCCGAGATCTGACCGCGTGCGATCTCGTTAAACCGTGCGCGGCCGATCATGACCCCTCGGTATCGTTTCCGAGCCTCCATTTCGTCCAATCCAATACTGGACATTTCGGGGATGGTGTAAATCCCAATTGGAATGGTGCCGGCTGACTGTCCCTCTGGCAGACCCAGGGCGTGGCATACGGCGCGCCGGCCTTGCTCCATGCCAGAGGAGGCCAGGCCAGGGGGGCCGACGAGATCCCCGACGCCGTAAATGTGGGGAATAGCCGTCTGACCATGTTCGTTGATGGCCAGTGCTCCCTTTTCAGTGAGGGTCAGGCCGGTGGCGCCCAGGTTGAGGTCTTCGATATTCGGTTGCCGCCCCACGGCCACGAGCATCTTATCGCTCGCGAACACCTGACCATCCTGGAGTGTCGTGACCACTTGGGAGACTCCATCCCACCGGACGTCTTTCATCGCCTGTCCACCATAATAGCGCCCGCCTGCCTGCTCAAAGCTTTGCACGAACATACGCACGAGTTCCTCGTCAAAAAACTGAAGGGGGCGGTCAGCCCGGTCGATGATCGTGACCTGCACATCGAGCGCTGCAAAGATCGACGCATATTCCAATGCAATGATGCCGCCGCCCAATACAGTCAGAGAGCGTGGCAAGTAGATCATCGAGAGAATCGAGTCGCTGTCGAGAATGTGTTCATGGTCGATGGGGATTTCGACCGGCGCTCGAGGCCTGGACCCTGTAGCGATGACGATGGTGTCGGCGGTGAACGTTTGTTTCATGCCGTCGACTGTCAGCATCTCGATCTGGTTGTTGGAGCGAAAGTGGGCTCGACCATGGAACAATATGACGCCATTGCGCGTCAGCTGGTTCATCATATAGTCGCCATGCGATGTGACGACCTGGTTCAAGCGGCGCATCAGCGTGGAGACCATGACGTTCGGAGGGGTGCGCCTGTCCGGCGTCGTCTCGGACTGTTTGAGCCGGTCTGCTTGCAGCGCGCTCTCGCGAAGCGTTTTACTCGGAATCGTTCCCCGGTACACACAGCCGCCCCCGACGCCCGGCTCGCATTCGATCATCGCGACGCGTTTGCCGGCTTTGGCGCCCTGGATGGCTGCCTTTTGGCCGGCTGGGCCACTTCCGATCACTAGCACGTCATAGTGGAGTACGGTGCTCATTGTGCCATTGCGTCTACAAGACTGAGTACTTTCTCTTTGAGGCTGATCAGTGAGTCGATATCGTTGGGATAGAGATTGAGATCGGCAAAGACTGTGTGGTCACGAAGTGTGCCGTCATCGAAGGAGTCAGGGACAAGTATGTAGGTCGCCATTCGGTCTGCCAGGCAGGTCATCATCGCTTCCTGCTTATGTGAAGGCGCCTGCTCATAGATCGAATAATAGGTGATAGCATCAGTGACCTGCGGGGGTAACGCCCATTCAGCTGCGATCAGGCTGCCTACGCGAGCATGGTAACCATCGAGGAAGGCATGTACCTCGCTGAGCTCAAGCGGGACATGCATATCTGCCGCAATGGTCGTGACGGTTTTCAGTACGACCGGTTTCCCCACTCCATGCAGGAGTCCGCAGAGGTAGGCGCTTTCCACATTGTATCGGCGGGTGCGCGCGATCTCTTTTGCGTAGGCCCCGCTGGCCAACGCATGTCGCCAGAGCTGCTTAATTTCTGCTTCGTGCCCTGGAATTTTGACCGCGGCGCTCTTCAAAGAGACTGTGACGGCGATTTCAGACAGCTGATTCACGCCGAGCATGGCCACGGCATGTTGGAGCGAAGCAATCGGTGTCCGAGGCATATAGGCAGGCGAGTTGGCTATTCGTAAGACATGGGCCGCCAATGCCTGGTCTTGGTGGATGAGAGAAGACAGACGCGCCGCATCCGCTGATGGATCCTGTGCCAGCGCCATGACCCGGCCGGCGACTTGTGGAAGCACAGGGAGGTCGATTTTATCCTTGTCGATCCGAGCGACTAAGGCTTGTTCGACCTGCTCCGGCATACCTACGTTGTGAGGTTGGGGCACGACAGTATCCATAGTGGAGTCGGTTCTCAGTTCCGATTGGTATCGACTGGAGTTCAGTACAGGCTCTTGTCGGCTCAATGTCGAGAAATCTTTACCCGCGCGATGGATGAACGGTTGTGAGCTGTCGTAATACCTGCCGGCTCACATCGAGTCGTGGGAACATGGCTCATGCGCGCAACGGTTTTCTCGATACGTTCGTCCGTTATTGAGAGAGAGTGAGAAGGCAAGCATGTAGGTTGAGAGATGTCAGAATTTATGAACGATGTTGATTAAGTTGCCAACAAATGGCCCTAGGCATGAGCCTAGTATCCGCATCGTTCCCTCGGTAGTATAATCCGTCGCGTTGATGCGAGAGTCTGGTCGTAGGGGCTCTTCTGGTCTTCAAGACTCTGCGCATAAGGTAATTTTCACCGAAAGAGGAACTCTATGATCCTATCTCGCGTGAAGCCAATCAGTGTATTGATTGTGGACGATCACGAAGTCGTGCGGGTAGGGTTGCAGACCCTGCTGGGTCGGCAGGACAGTATCAATGTGGTCGGAGAAGCGGATACTGTTGCAGGAGCCGTACTCGAATCCTGCCGCCTGAAACCAGATGTGGTCTTAATGGACGTCCGTTTATCTGACGAGAGCGGAGTGGAGGCATGCCGCGCTATCAGAGATTCCTGTCCTGCCACGCGAGTACTCTTTCTTTCTTCCTATGAAGACGAAGAGGCCGTGCTTGCCGCGGTCGTGGGAGGGGCATCCGGTTATCTCTTGAAACAGGCTCATGCTGAGGAATTGCTGCGAGCCATTCATGCTGTGGCGCATGGGCAGTCGATCCTCGATCCAGCCATTACTCAGCCGCTCTTGACTCGCATGCAACTGCAGAAGGCAGGGGCATCACGGCCCCAACGGACAGCCCTTTCCACCCAGCAGCAGCGCGTCCTTGCGCTGGTCGCCGAAGGGAAAACCAATAAGGAGATTGGCATGTCCCTTGTGCTGAGCGATAAGACAGTGAAAAATTATATCCGATTCATTTTTCAAAAGATGAAAGTAACGAGGCGCGCTCAGGCCGCGGCCTTTTATGTCCGCGATTCCCCCTCCGGAAAACACGAGGGCGTAGAGACACCTCGGTAATCTGCTGTGAACGACCTCTTCTTCTCTCTTTGGTTCCATGGGGAACCATCTTTTCTCACGGTCGAAGATCCTGCATGCTATCGCATCGGTCGTTCTCACTGTTTTCCACAGTGAGGCCATCCACGCGCCGTAGGGCACTAGTGTAGTGCGGCTAACACTTCCTGACATATTCCGTTCGCCCTGAGCTTGTCGAAGGGTTTATGGTTTCAACGACTTCTGTTCATGCTTCGACAGGCTCAGCACGAATGGTGTGTCCGGCGATCATTCATGTCACGGACATGCTTGTAGTCCAAATACGTATAGAGCTGAATAGAGCCAAATAGATCCTAAATGATGAGCTGTACGGATCTCACAATTATAGAACTGAAATACCGGCACGATGAGAGCTATTAGGCACTTTCTGATTTGAGAAGTTCTTATACGCTTAGTAGCAATGGAGTGCGTCTATATCGTGGCGGCAGGATGTAATCAGACCGACTTATGTCGGACGCGCAATCTTGCCGAGTCGCTGTCCATATTGGTATCGGTATTCATAGGCTAACACTGTACATGAGGAGCACCGTATGAATGTGCTGTCGATTCTTGTGGTTGAGGACGATGAAGGTCTGCAGCATTTACTTCGGAGACTGTTGTCTCAAGAAGGCCGCCAGGTCACGGTTGTCGGGAGCGGGCAGGAGGCCATTCGCATGGCGCGAGAGATCCCTGTTCACGTGTTGATGACCGACCTGAAATTGCCGGATATCGACGGTCTGGACGTTCTCGAACGAATACATAAGATCGATCCCAAGGTGATCGGGATTGTGATGACCGGCTTTGGCTCAATCGACTGTGCTGTCAGAGCCATGAAGGCGGGAGCCGTCGATTTCCTGGCAAAACCATTCGACAACGAACTCGTCGTTGGCGCGATCAAGAAGGCGATCGAGATCCATTGCCGCCGCAATCAGATACAGTCGTCGAGAAAAGCTGTTCGTGAACAATACCAATTGGAGCAATTCGTCGGCGCGAGTGAACCGATTCGGCGTGTGACCGAGTTCGTCTCACAAGTCGCGGATTGCGACAGCACCGTCTTGATTCACGGAGAAAGCGGGACCGGTAAGGAGTTAGTAGCGCGGATGCTTCATTTCAACAGTGGGCGCAAAGATCGCCCGCTCATCCCGGTCAATTGCGGGGCCATTCCTGAAAACTTACTTGAGTCTGAGTTGTTTGGACACGAGAAGGGGGCCTTTACCGGCGCGATGCATACACGAATAGGCCGCTTCGAGTTGGCGCATGGCGGGACGATTTTTCTCGACGAGATCGGCGAGTTGAGTCTTGGATTGCAAGTGAAATTGCTGCGAGTGTTGCAGGAGCGGTCATTCGAACGGGTGGGGGGCTCGAAAACCATCGATGTGGATGTCCGTGTCGTCGCAGCGACCAACCAGGATTTAGAGCTGGCCGTACAGCAGAAACGTTTCCGGGAGGATCTGTATTATCGTCTGAACGTCATCCCTGTGACTGTTCCTCCGCTGAGAGATCGGCGGAGCGATATCCCGCAATTAGTAAATCATTTCTTGGGACGATTGAATCGTGGCAAGCAGAGCGCCGTCACGGCCTGCTCTTCGGACACGATGGCCCGTCTAATGGAATATCACTGGCCGGGAAATATTCGCGAGTTGGAGAATATGATCGAGCGTCTTGTGGTATTGAACCGATCGGGAATGATTGAGTTCTCCGATCTTCCCGATCGCTTCCAGCGGCGTCCGGCGGTTCAAGAACAGACTACGTCTCAGTTCATCAGCTTCAGCGACCAGGGCGTCAACCTCTCGCGAGAGATCGAGCAGTTCGAGAATCGTTTGATCGTCGGCGCGCTTCGACAAGCCAATGGGATTACGAGTAAGGCCGCGCAATTGCTCCAAGTAAACCGCACGACCCTGGTTGAAAAGATGAAGCGAAAAGGGTTCGATGCGAAAGCCCAGGGTTGCCCCGTGTGTTAAGTCGATCTGCCGTTGCCGTGAATCTCTCGGAAATGAGTTGCTCTCCTCGCGCCGAATTCTGAAATTTTCGTAGAGTCCCCCTGTCAATCGATTGACGCCTGCAAGAGTAAAACGTCGAACGGTTGACAGGTTCCGCCGAATCATGGCTCTCAACGCTCGAGTTTTCTCATACAGCGGGCATTTATTCAGACAACACAAAGGGCACAGAAATTGCTGAATCGTCTTTGTGACCATGAGAATGCGCACATCCTGTATTCAAATACTCCTCTGTGTGCTTGCGCAGAGTCTCGCGATACACAGCGTACGCGCGGCTGATTCGCCAGAGCCGCAGGCCGCGTCGCTCTCCACTCCTGCAACGCCTCTTCAGACAACTGTGGCGACTCCCTCATCTCGGATCGCGTTGTCTGACGATGGACCTCGTTATGACCGAACTGTCGAGGGGCCTGGGGCATTGCAATTCCAAGAAGCCGTGAAGGCATTCACCAGTGGACAGTATGCCGCCGCTCGGGCAGGTTTTGACGCGCTCGTCGGCCTTGATTCTGCCAGTGCGTTGGCTCCACCGTTGAAGGCGTTCCTCGCCGAACTTACGCTGGCTGAGGACCCCACCGACCATGGGCGGAGAGAAGCAATTGCGCTTTATCGCAGTATCATTGGCTCCTATCCAAAAGATGCCAACTCGTTCAGAGCGCTCTGGCGTGTCGGTGACTTGTATGCAGCGATGGGATGGTTCCAAGATGCCGTGGTGGCCTACGAATATGCGCTTTCCCGTGAGTTGCCCCGCCACGATGAAGACCGTTCCTTGCTCGCTCTAGGAATCACCCTCGGAGAGTTGGGACGGTGGACGGAAGCAGAACAGGCATTTGACACAGTCAGAAAGCGGGCGATGGACGACCGTTTTGCCGTCAGGGCGACGTTCGAACAGGCCAACGCTCTCTACGTTCAACGGCGCAAGCGAGATGCCGTGCCGCTGTACGACCATCTGCATCGGCGCTGGACGAATCTTCTGAAACAAAACCCTCAGGCCTTGCAACAGTACGGCGATGCCCTCTTTGCAGTTCAGGAACTGAGACGGGCATGCGAGATCGATCTGCTTCTGTACAACCTCTTTCCTTCACACAGTCATGCGGGGACGGCGCTCGTCAGACTCGGAGATAGTCATAGCCGGCTTGGAATGCCAGCGTCGGCAGAGCTGTTTTATACCGCCGCCAAGACACAGTATGCGGATACGGCGGCCGGCGCTGTCGCTCGTATGCGTCTTTCACGGAGAGAACAGGACATTGCCGTGTCGGCAGGGGAGAATTTGTTGCGTAAAAAAGTGGAGGGACTGATCCGAGGGGCCGGCGCCTCGTATCTCGATCCTTCCGAGGGCGAAGAGCTTTACAAAGCCATCGCCCTCGAACACCAGGGCGATGTGTTCGGCAGCGAGGCGTTGTTCCACTTGGCCGAACACTACGAGTTGAGAGGCGACAGGGCCGCTGCCCTGCGCGTCTATCA
>CAYNDW010000346.1:0-6727 GCA_964395375.1 uncultured Cytophagia bacterium | reverse complement strand
TGATGTGGCGCAACATGATCGCGACATTTTCTGGGTCCAGCCAAATATGGGGGTTACCGTCTGACCCTGTCGTCTCACCGCCCTGATGTGTCCCCTCTCGATGGCTCGTGTGGTCGCGGATCAGGCCGATACCTTGAGATGTGGTGACCACGCGAAGCGATGGACTTCCGGCATTCTTCACCAACGACGAGACCCAGACCTCAAGACCGATCCCGACCTCAAAGAATAACCTAGCCTTGCGCACTGCGACCAAATCACTTGGTCTGGGTGAATACGTGTGCTCATTTTCGTAGCCGCTCAACAAAGAGGTCACCCGCACGTTGGGTCCACCGACTTGTTGAACCAGATCTTTCAAAACAGGAATAGTGACGACAATATTGAGAGGCTCGTTCGATGAAGCAGCAACGGTAAGTGGCGCTACGAGCAGGGCAGCGCTGACGAAGATGGCCCGGATGAGAAACACGGATCGGACATTCAACATGGCGGAGGACGGTAACATCGGGTCCTATCGTTGTCAACGCAACGGTCTGCGTAGATTGCTGGAGTCTGGCGCTCCTATTTCGCCGCTTGACCCCTCTGAGTAGTTCCATTAGCGTAGCGGTCCTACAGCTGTTGCAAAGACGATCACGGGAGGAGCAAGGCATGCATATCGTGGGGCTCATGTCCGGAACATCCGGTGATGGTGTCGATGCGGCACTTACTGACATTACGGGGCGAGATCGCTCTCTGAAGGCTCGAATGCTCGCCGCGCACACGCTGGCCTATCCCCGCTCGCTACAGCAACGCATTCTTTCCGCGTCAGTTTCAGGGACGGTCGCGGAGGTCTGTCACCTCAACGCGCTACTGGGAGAATGGTTTGCGAACGCCGCGCTACACGTCATTCGACAGGCGAATCTGCAACCGAGTGATGTCGCATTGATCGGCTCTCATGGCCAAACCCTGCATCATCTACCACATGGTATCCATGCGCCGGGAGTCGGCGCCATTCGTTCCACTCTCCAGATCGCCGAGCCGGCCGTCATTGCCGAACGAACGGGAATTACCACCGTCGCCAATTTTCGCCCACGTGACATCGCCGCAGGTGGTCAAGGCGCTCCGCTGGCGCCGGTCGCGCATGCGCTGCTCTTGAAACATGCGCGTCGCGCGCGATTGGTGGTGAATCTCGGTGGCATCAGTAACGTGACCTATGTGCCAAAAGGGGGACATCTCAGCAAGGTCCAGGCATTCGACACAGGGCCAGCCAATATGGTGCTGGACAGTCTGATGGCGCGTATGACCGGAGGACGGTCGTTAATGGATCGTGATGGAAAACTGGCCTTGAAAGGGCAAGTCGATTCACGATTGTTGGGGAAACTTCTCGCGCATCCCTTTCTGACTAAGCGGCCGCCAAAATCGACTGGTCGTGAGGTATTCGGCCCTGATCTCATAGACGAGCTAATCGCCACCCAACAGCAACGCAACATCTCGATGGAGGATTTATTGGCAACCTGCAGTATGTGGACGGCCAAAGCGGTGGGAACCGCGCGACGATGGATCGACGGCGAGATCGATGAAGTGGTGGTGGGCGGCGGTGGCATCCGTAACCGTGCGACCATGAACTATCTCGCGACGGTCTTCGCGCCGATCCCCGTCATCACATTCGAAGCCCTGGGATGGGACAGTAAGGCGTTTGAAGCTGTAGCCTTCGCCCTATTGGCCTATCACACTGTCACTGGGCAGTGTGGCAATATCCCGTCTGTGACCGGCGCGAACCATCCCGTACTCCTTGGCACCATTGTCCCGAGCGGACCTCGCTGGCGTGAGTCTCTTCCCAATCGGTAGTGGCACAATGGAAAGCCTGTTCATTGGCCTTGGCATCGCGCTTCTGGCATTCCTGGTTTGGCGACTGAGAGCTTCGTCAACTGAAAGACCGGTCGAGAAAAAGCCCTTTGTCCTTCCTCCAAACGTCATACTGCGCCCCCAACCATTACTGACCGACACTGATCTCTTACTCTACAATCTCATCCGTTTAGCGGTAGAAGACCACTACCTCGTCTTTGCAAGGGTTTCACTCTGGTCTGTTGTCAGCGTTGAGGCGGAAAGAACGGCTCGATCGCAGGTATTGAAACAAATCGCGTTGAAGCAACTCGACTTTGTGTTGGTCCACCCAGGAACGAAGACTGCGGAGCAAGTTGTGCTTCTTGCAGAAGATTCTTCCCCTCAACCACACGAAGTCACTCGTACACGGGAGATCCAATCTGTCCTACAAGCGGCCGGCATTACGTTGACCACTTTGAATCCCCACACATCCTATACGGTGCCTCAACTGGCTCGGTTATTTGGAGTCAGCGATGAAGAATGACGACTCTGCGTAGGGTTAACGTATCCCCTATCTATTCAGAGTTACGGCGATTAGTCGGAAAGGCTGTTACCGGTCAGTTGAGAGATCGGTTCTTCTTCCCTCACTGGGGCCACGTCGAGGGCTTTCCGTGCCAACTCTGCTTCAGCGCTCTCAGGATATTGATCGACGACTCGTTCATACATCATACGAGCTTTCTCGTGATCCTTCATCCTCGTATACGTTTGTCCGATCTTCAAGGTCGAAGCCGAAAGTTTCGGACTGAGGGGGTAATAGGAAACGACATGATAGAAGGATTTCAGCGCTTCCTTGTAGCGTCCTAGTCGGTACTGACATTCCCCCACCCAGTATTGCGCGTTAGCCGCCAGCGATGACCGCCCGTGGAGTTCGAGGAAGAATCGAAACCCGGCCAGTGCAGCCTCGTAATCCCTGTGCTTAAACTCCTCCATCACTCGATCGTAGAGGTGTCGGGACGAATCCTGCATATTGGAAGGGGCGGCGACGGCCAGATTGAGGGAAAACAACACGATGACCATTCCTGAAAGCACGCTCGATAGCATCTTCATCGTACTCCTCCATACCGCTCGGCAAAGTCTCAGCGTTCCTCCTTTCGTCATAACGCAATCGCCATGCCATTGTGCAGCCATACAGCTTGGGCAAAACCGATGAGAATCCATGAGCTTGGCTCCATTCGATGCAGGGAATTCAGAAGTAACAGCCTGTGCCTGTGCGACAGATTTGTACGATTTGTTCGCGAGCCTCCTGGCTCGACATAACTGAATCAACCCCTCAGCAAAGCGGCTTCAATACACGATTCACAGGGAACTTGACTTGCGTGATTGTGGCCGAAATAATGCGATTCGATTCGTTGGGGCAATGTCTCTTGATAAGCACAATGACAGCGCGTGAGAAGTAATGTCGTGATGAAAACTAAATATGATGACGATCCGCCGGCGAATCCATTCGGCGGAAAGACTCTGATCGTCGACGCGAATGACGGCGATTCCTATCCAAGACCCAGTGCGGCACTACTCGATGCGGGAGAGCACGACCAAGTCTTTGTTCGCCCTGGAATCTACGAAGATAAGATTTTTATCACGGGACGACCAATTCATTTGATAGGAGCCAATCGAGACGATGTGCAGATTTTTTCCCGGCGTGGGGGGCCTCTCTATCTCCAGCAGGTCCCTGGCGGCCGCATCTCCGGCATCACGTTTCGATATGTTGGAAGCGACCAGCATTCCGCGATGAACCTGCTCGACTCCTCTTGTACTGTTACACAGTGCCGTGCCACGGAGGGTATTCTGTCCGGCGTGGTCATTTATGGCCCGCAATCGCGGCCGACATTTATCGAGAACGAAGTCTGTAGCAATCGGGAATCAGGGATTTTTGTCTTTGCCGGCGCACAGCCAAGGATCGCCGACAATGTTTGCTGCGGCAATCATCATTTCGGTATTGCGGTGCGAGATCCTGGAAGCCATCCTGAGCTCGTCAGGAACCGATGCCGAGAGAATATGCTCAGCGGGATTCTTCTCTTTCATCACGCGGAGGCACTCCTCGTCGACAATAGATGCAGCGATAATCAGCACTGGGGGATGGTCATCACCCCTGACTGCCATCCTACCCCAGGTCCGGCGGAACTCGGCGCCTCGAACATTCTTGCCCCCAATCCTCGTGGAGCCTTGATTGTCACAGACCAACCGCTAGGCGATATCGGCCGGTAACGACGCTGGTCGTCAAAACATCGGCGTTCTCGGAGTCACTGTGCTGAATGTTACGGGGCGAAGCCGGGAGGAGTAGCAGTCAACACGGGTCTTGACGTTACAGCGTCAGCAATCGACGTTCGTTACGGGAGGAGTTCTGCCGAATGCGTCCCTGATATTTCGTGAAGGTGAAATGCGCTGCCGCCTTGTTGTTTCGCTCGATACATGGCCAAGTCGGCATGCTTTAGTAGCTCATCGACAGGATGATCATCGTGAGGATAGATTGTAATTCCTATGCTGATGCCGATGGAGATCTGGTGCCCTTTGAGCTCGAACGGTGTCGCAATAGATTCAGTGATACGTTTTGCCACCACGAGGATGTTCTGCTCGGAAGAGACCCCTTCTAGAATGATTGTAAACTCATCCCCTCCCATTCGCGCCACAGTATCGACTTCCCGCACACAGGCTTTGAGTCGCTCGGCCACGGATTTGAGTAGTTCGTCACCCATGTCGTGACCAAAGGTATCGTTCACCGCTTTGAATCGATCGAGGTCGAGGAGCATGAGACCGATCTGTTGATTCATGCGCTTGCTTCGAGCCATCGCTTGAATCAGTCGATCACGAAAGAGACTACGATTGACCAGTCCCGTCAAGTGATCGTACTGCGCAAGGTACGTCAGGTGCTCTTCAGCTCGTTTACGCTCGATGGCATAACGGATAGATCGAGCTAGTAGCTCGGGATGACCCTGGCCCTTGACAAGATAATCCTGAGCCCCCTGTTGCACCGCTTGAAGAGCCAGGCTCTGATCGGCTACCCCGCTCAGAACGACAACAGGGACGGTTGGATTCATTGCATGGACTTGCCTGACCGTCGGAAGACCGAATGCGTCCGGAAGAGACAGGTCTAAGAGCACCGCGTCAAACCGGTCATGACTGAGGAACGCAAATCCCTCCGCCAATGTCTTCGCACGGGTAATCTGGAACTCCTCCATGCTCCACTCAGAGAGAAGATCCTGAGTGAGATCAGCGTCGATGTCATTGTCTTCGACAAGAAGGACTTTGATCATCTGACACCCTCGTTTCCTGCGAACCCTTCGAAGCCGATTCTGCCTTCTACCGACAGCCCCGCTATCTCTGGCAGTGTCGACGGCTATGAGAACATAAATATAGCCAAGAGACAAGGGAGGATAAAGAAAATGCGAGGATAGGGCGAGAGAAAGACGTGAAACTAAAAGGCGGCACTCGCCACGTACACATATGACGAGAGAGTAGCCGCAATAGCATGCCCCCGATGAAAACCGTGACCACCCTTTGTAGGCGATTGCAAGACAACGAGAGCCCTACCTAGGGTGGTCAGAGAATCCGCAGCGGACAATCTGGATACACAGCCGCCAGGTTTAGCCTACATGTAGCGCTTCAGCTCGCCGACGAACCTCTTCAGCTTTTTGCGACTGTCCGAGGTTGTCATAGAGTGAGGCGATGTTCGAGTGTAAGTGCGACAAGAGTTGTCCCAACTGTGCTTCCTGTGCAATCACATTCGCTTCAAGAGCCACTTTCTTTTCTTCGCTCCGGCGGAAACGCTCCTCAAGGCGCTGTACGAGCTGAATCCAACCCTTGACCTTTCCTGAGTCCAGATCCGGGAGAGACGGTAACGCTTCAGCACGATCGAGGGATTTTTCAGTTTGATTCATCCAATTGATAAAGACGAGAAAATCGCCAAGCGTAATTTTCAATGCTGATGAGGCACCTTCTTCTTCGATAACCAGGTCTTCCATTACAACTCCTTGTTAGGCATTTTATTACTGATCGGTGAAGGCGATGACGTTTTTCCCGGAGTCCCGTTGAGGCTTCTGTTACCGGCCTTGGAACTACGAATAACCCGGCGAGACCAACTCAAGTCACCTCCTTTCTTATGATTCTCAAAATGTTTTTGGCCAGAAACGCGGAGCAGACCCAAAAGAAGGTATCTAATAGGTACATCTGGTGGTATTGCTCGATTAATACTGCGCCAGCAGTGGTATTGTCAACAGATCCCTTGAGAGGGAGACAAAAATATTCTGAGGACTATACGGCATGCGATGATTATGCGGCGAGCAGAAAGAAAGCAGGCTGTGACTATCCGTGCGGCGATAGGGGAGGAACCTTCGGGTAGATTCCCCGTGGGAGACGTTCGGAGCCGATCGCTCCTTCGCAGGCATACCCTGGCTCCAAGGGCCAGAGAAGGGACCGGCCTTGCCAAGAACCTTTCACCTGGACCGTGCTGAACGAAACACCAAGTTGAACGGCTTCCTCTCGCATGGTGGAGAGACAGCCTTCATAGGTGTACGCGCGGCGAATCAGTAAAATCGGATTGCCGGTCTGGCTATGAAATACGGTGTAGGATTCAGCGCAGCCTGCTAGGAGTAGTATCATGAAGAGTGCGAGACCTCTCGTCATGCGCTCTCCTCCTTATTTTTGGTAACGTAATCAATCATATCAGAAAGTGCCCCTTGCCCTGGCTGGATCATGGCGTTAGCGCCAGCGGGACCTCATTTTTCACGAGACGGCCTAAACGAACTTGGTCTTCTCCAGGCATCTGAATAAATTCGACACCAAACCGTCGCCCCTCGCACCAACGTACTTTGGCTAATCCGACCCGGAGGGGAGGTGCAGTGTTAGGGACGAGCATTCTCATCTCGAGATACGA
>CAYNDW010000345.1:0-6743 GCA_964395375.1 uncultured Cytophagia bacterium | reverse complement strand
GGGGAAGACGACGAAGAAGATGAAGAGGAAGAGGAGGAAGAATATGAAGAAGATTGGGAGGAGGAAGAGTGGGATGAAGAAGACGAAGAATTTGATGAAGAGGATGAAAGTATGGATTGGGACGAGCGCGAAGAGTGGAATTAATCCGCTCGCGCCTCCTAAACACCGAACCCGGCAGGCCAATATGAATTACAGTGTCCAAGTCGGTGATGAAAATTTCATCGTCACAAGTGCTAGTCCCGGCGCGGGCACAAAACAAGTCGATGGGCGCGCGGTCCAGGCGGATCTTCGCCAGGTGCGCGGACCGCTCTATCATTTGATGCTGAATGATGAAGTCTTTGCCGTGCAATTCGATCACGCTAAAAACGAGGTGCTGCTTGGGGCACACACCTTCGCGGTCCAGGTAGAAGACGAGCGCAGCGCCGCGATAAAGAAGAGCCGACGGAACGCACAATCCGAGACCGGAATCATCCATCTCAAAGCTCCGATGCCCGGCCTCATCATTCGTCTCGAAGTGCGGCCGGGGGACGTCGTCAACAAGGGACAAGGCTTGGCCGTGATCGAAGCCATGAAAATGGAAAATGAAATCAAAGCCCCGCTTGCGGGAACGATCACGGAGATCAAAGTCGCACCGCTCACGACCGTTGAAAAAGGCGCGTCGCTGTTGTTCATTAAGCCCTCCGCTTAAGCATGTCACCCTCACAAATCATCCTGGTCGCCCCGTCCATCCTCCTCGCGCTTACGATTCATGAATTTGCCCATGCCTATACGGCGCATCGTCTTGGCGATCCCACCGCGCGTCTGCTCGGACGACTCACGCTAAATCCTCTTAAACATCTTGACCCGCTGGGAACGCTCATGTTGTTCGTTGCCAATTTTGGCTGGGCCAAGCCCGTGCCCGTTAACCCGCAATATTTTCGCGATCCCAAACGCGACATGCTGTTGGTCGCGCTCGCCGGGCCGGTTTCGAATTTGATCCTCGCGTTTATCTTTGGCCTCGTGCTTCGCTTCGTCTCGTTAGAACCGTCCACTTTAAGCGAAACCGCCTTTACGATATTGAAGATGTTGCGCTATAGTTTGTTCATCAATCTCGTTCTCGCCTTTTTTAATCTAATCCCCATTCCACCGCTCGACGGCAGCAAAATCCTGCGCAGCCTTTTGCCTGATGCCATGCTCGCGCCTTACGCGCGCTTTGAAACGTACGGTCCGTTTGTGCTTTTGGGCTTGATCGTGCTCGGCCGACTCACGGAAATTTCGATCTTCTGGATGTTGATCGGACCTTTTGTGCAATTCTTCGCGGGATTGTTTGCGGGTAATTCTAGCGGTTTGATTTGAGCGTTCCTTTGCAAACATCGGCGCGGCCCCGGAAACCAGATGGACGAATACGCCACTACTGCTGCGTTTTCTGATCACTTTGCCCTTTCGTCCGTTTCAACCTCTGCTCGCCGTAAAAGAACAGCTTGCGTGCTTGCAACACATTTATCGTCATCTCGCGCCCGGTGGCCGTGTTATTTTAGATGTCTTCAATCCCGCTTTGCCTTTTTGGGTGCAAGGAAAAAATGATAAGCCACAGCCAAACCGTGGCTGAACCAAGATCAATTGCCAGCAACCAGCAACCAGCCCATGCCCTACGACGTCATCATTGCCGGCCTCGGCGCCATGGGGAGCGCCGCGGCATATCATCTCGCCAAACACGGATTGCGCGTGCTTGGGCTTGATCGCTTCACGCCGCCGCACACGCGCGGCTCATCGCACGGGGAGAGCCGCATCATTCGCGAAGCTTATTATGAGCATCCGCTCTACGTTCCGCTCGTGCAGCGCGCGTATCAACTGTGGCATGAGCTTGAACAACAAACGCAGCAACAGTTTTTTCTCCAAACCGGCGGATTGATGATTGGCCCGCAAAACGGCGCGCTGGTGAGCGGCGCATTGTTGAGCGCGCAAACGCATCGACTCCCGCACGAATTGCTGAGCGTTGAAACGCTGCGCCGCCGCTATCCGGCTTTTCATCCCACCGAAGAAATGGTTGCCGTGTGGGAGCCGCGCGCCGGGGTGTTATTTCCGGAGAAATGTATTGGCGCGCATTTGCAATTGGCGCAGCATCACGGCGCGACGTTGCACGGAGAGGAAATTGTGTTGCGGTGGGAAAAACAAGTCGAGAGCTTGCTCGTGCATACCAACAAAGGGCGATATAGCGCCAATCAACTCGTGCTCTCCGCCGGCGCATGGCTGCACGCGCTTGTTGCTGATTTAGCTCTGCCGTTGCAATGCACGCGGCAACCGCTCTTTTGGTTTGAACCTGTTGCTCATGCCGAAAATTTTGCGCCGACAAATTTTCCGATCTACATTCTTGAGCACGAGCCGCAGCGCTACTTCTACGGTTTTCCCGATCTCGGAGATGGCTGCAAAACCGCGATTCATCACGAAGGGGAAGCGACAACCGCGCATAGCGTGCGCCGCGAAGTGGGAGAAGACGAAATCATGCCGCTGCGTCGCTTGCTCAAACGCTATCTGCCCGAAGCCAACGGGGCGTTGCGCAAGGCCGCGGTGTGCATGTACACAAACACGCCCGACGCGCATTTTCTGCTCGACTTCCATCCGCGCGATGAAAATGTTTTGCTCGTTAGCCCGTGTTCGGGACATGGCTTCAAGTTCTCGAGCGCAATTGGAGAAATCGTAACGGAGTTGTTAACCTCGGGCAAAAAGAAATTCGACCTCACGCCGTTTCGCATGCAGCGCCTGCGCGAAGCCGGAGCAACATAATGACGACTGATCTCGCGCCGCTATTTTTCAAACGACGAGATCTTCTCGTAGCAAAACTCGAAAGCCCGCTTGTTGAAAATGGAGGTCAAAGGTAAGAGCGTCAATCAGATTTTGCTCCTGCATCACTACGAATGAGACGCAATCGGTGAGTCCCCAATCCTTGTCAAGACGCTGGCGATAGAGAGAAAGAGCTTGTTGGAGGAGGGTGGTTGAGAAAGGAACGATGATCATGTTGGCAGTAGCATACGACTGCTCTATGAAGTCCCCAGCCTCAGTTCTTCGCGAATCGCTGAAGGTATTTCCAATTTCAAGCAGCACGGCTTCGGTAGTCCATATTTCGCGCGCATTTTTCACTTCGGCAAAATAGCGTAATGCTTTTCCATGCAATGAGTCTCTAGGATTCAGCAGGGCAACCACATAGGCTGAATCTAAAAAGAGTCGATCGCTAAGCATTGGGCTGATTCCGTTTAGGCGCGCCGTAAAGATAATGATCCAGTTCACTGGCCCAGTCTTGCGGACCTTCAGCCGTGCCGGTAGCTCGTTTTAATACGTCCCAGGCTGATTCAACTAGTGTCGCTGGCTTTTTTTCGTCAAGCGCTCGAAGCGTCAATTCGTACCTTTTACCGGCGACTAACTGCACGCCATTTTCCGGAACCAGTACTGCGCCATTGTAGGTTGCATGAATTGTTTGTTCCATTTCAGCCTCGCTAAAAGTGTGTTGCTTTAACGTGATCAATGTACGCAAATTCGCTTTGCCTCCAAATGGATTTTTTGAGAGAAGCTTATGTTGAAAACAAACCTTCTTGCGGTCATCAGCATCTTTTGTTGTGCTTGCACGAGTGGGCTAAAAATAATCGACCGCCCCGTTTCTTTCTCACGCCAACGCATCGAACTCACGCGCCAATACATTGCACAGCATTACGGCATCGCTACGGATAGCATCGCCATTACGCCGCGCATCATTGTCTTGCATTGGACCGCCATCGCCGATTTGGAAGGCTCGTTTCGCGCCTTTGCTCCCGAACTGCTGCCGAGTTCGCGACCCGAGTTGCAAAGCGCGGGGCAGGTCAATGTTTCGATTCAATTCTTGATTGGTCAAAACGGCAAAGTCTATCGTCTCATGCCGGAAACGTGGATGGCGCGGCACTGCATCGGTTTGAATTACGAGTCCATTGGCGTGGAGAACGTCGGCGGCGAAGGCGGCGTGGATAATTTAACCGAGGCGCAGTTGCAAGCGAACGTCGCGCTCGTGCGTTACCTCGTCAAAAAATATCCGACGCTGCAATATCTCATCGGCCATCACGAGCATCAACAACTCGAAGGCCATCCCCTGTGGCGGGAAAAAGACGAAAGCTATCGCACCACTAAAACCGATCCCGGCGATCGTTTCATTCACGCCGTGCGCGCGGCGGTGAATGATCTCCAACTGAAAGGCGTGCGTGAGATTTCTGAAGAAAAATTTGGAAACAATCATTAACCAACACCCTAAGACCAAATGACCAACCTCCCGATCTACCTCGATTACAACGCCACAACTCCCCTCGACCCTGAAGTGGCGCAAGCGATGTTGCCTTATCTCACCGAGCATTTCGGCAATCCTAGCAGCGCGCATTGGTTCGGCCAACAAACGCGACAGGCGATTGACAAAGCCCGCAGCCAAGTTGCCAACTTGTTGGGTTGCGAGGTTGATGAAGTCATCTTCACCAGCGGTGGCAGCGAGGCGAACAACTATGCGCTCAAAGGCTATGCGTGGGCCAATCGGGGGAAGGGCAATCATATTATTGCTTCGGAGATTGAGCATCCGGCCGTGCTCGAAGTATTGGACTTTCTGCAGCGGCAAGGCTTTCAGCATACGCTCTTGCCGGTGGATGAATACGGTCGCGTTGCAGTCGAAGATTTTGCGTCCGCGCTCACGTCGGAAACGATACTCGTGAGCCTCATGCACGCGAACAATGAAGTCGGCACATTGCAGCCGATCGCGGAGATTGCGTCGATAGCGCGCCGCGCGGGCATTGCGCTTCATTGCGACGCCGCGCAGTCCGTGGGCAAAGTTCCGGTGCGTGTGAACGAGCTTGGCGTTGATCTGCTTTCGATTGCCGGACACAAACTTTATGCGCCGAAAGGCGTTGGCGTGCTCTTCGTGCGCCGCGGCGTCCAACTCGAAAAACTCATTCACGGCGCGGCTCATGAAAAGCAACGCCGCGCGGGCACGGAGAATATTTTGGAAATCGTCGGCCTCGGGCAAGCCTGCGAGATTGCCGGCCGCGATCTCGATGCGAACATGAAGCACATGCGCGTATTGCGCGAGCGCTTGCGCCTCGGCTTGCGACAGTCCTCTCTCGATCTCAAATTCAACGGCCCTCCCGAAGAAAGTTTGCCCAACACGTTGAGCGTGAGCTTTCGCAATGTCGCCGCAAATGCTTTAATGGCCGAGTTGAGCGACACGCTCGCCGTCTCTCCCGGTGCGGCTTGCCATGCGGACGCAGTCACGATTTCGTACGTGCTCGCCGCGATGCGCGTGCCGGAAGAATATGCCATGGGCACGTTGCGGCTTTCGTTGGGAAGGAAGACGACGGAAGAGGAGATTGATCGCGCGATTGAGGCATTGGCAAGTGCGGTTAAGAAGGTTGCGAGCGTATGAAGTTTCGTTTGCCGAGGTGACTACTTGTCACTTTCAGTGAGGAGGCAAGAATGGATGACCCTTGCATCGTTTTTTTGTTGCTGACAGCAATGCTGCTGCGATGAGATGTTGCATAGGCCAAGCTTGCGCCTCAACGTTTAGTTCCTTATCTTAAATAAGATCGGGTGATCTAGCATGAAGCCCATTCGAACCTCGGGACACGCACGTGACAATATGCTATTCCGCGGCGCTTCGGAAGAAGAAGTGGTCGAAGCAATAAGAACAGAGAACTGGGAGGCGGCAGAGAAAGGGCGACAGCAATGCCGAAGAAATTATGTTTACAATTGCGAATGGCATGGGAAGATTTATGCAACCAAGCAAGTTCGGCCAATTTTTGTGGAAGAAGTCGAAGAGATCGTCGTTGTCACGGTTTACGTCTATTATTTTTGAAAAGAGGAAACGATGCGAATCACCTACGATTCCGAAGTCGATGCTCTCTATATTCGGTTCATCGAAGTTCCTGTGATAACAAAGCACGTCGCTGATGGCGTTGCCGTCGATTATACGGCTGATGGCCGAATCGCCGGCATAGAAATTCTTGATGCGCGCGAACGTTTTGGCACTTCGGAAGTCTTTCGGCGAGTCGTGCTGGAAGATGTGGCGCTCGCGAAAGCAGCGTAAAACTCAAGCTCAATTGGATATGCCCTCCCACAAACTCCGCTTCATCATCAATCCTATCGCCGGCTTCCGGCGCGATAAGAGCGATATTGTCAATTTGATTCATGCCCTTTTTCATGATACGGACTTCGAAATCGCGATGACGTCCGCGCCGGGCGATGCGACTTTGCTCGCGCGCGAAGCGGCAGCACAGAATTATAAAGCTGTGATCGCCATCGGCGGCGACGGCACCGTCAACGAAGTCGCTTCCGGCTTGGTGGGCACGAATACGGCGCTTGGCATTATTCCGCGCGGCTCGGGCAACGGCTTGGCGCGCGGGTTGGCGATTCCGATTGCGTCGAAAGCCGCGCTCAACGTCATCCAGCAGGGCGCGATGAAAACCATCGACGTGGGCAGCGCGGCGCATCGTTACTTTTTTGCGGTAACGGGCGTCGGCTTCGATGCGCGCGTGGGCATGAAATTTAATCACGCCTCATGGCGCGGGCCGGTGCCTTATTTCATGATCGCCGCGCGCGAGTTCATTTCTTATCATCCCGAAACTTTGAAAGTAAAGTTGAACGACCAGCAGTTCGAGTTTGCGCCGTTTACATTGAGCATTGCCAACACCCAGCAATATGGCAACGGTGCCGTGATTGCGCCGCACGCCCAACCCGACGACGGCGTGCTTGGTCATCGAGTAAGC
>CAYNDW010000344.1:0-6748 GCA_964395375.1 uncultured Cytophagia bacterium | reverse complement strand
GGCGCGCATGAGGTCATCATCGAGTGCCCGAATCACCTTTCGGACTTTGCGGATTTGGAGCATAGCCACTTTCGCGACATCCTGGCGATCTTCGGCCAGCGCATGCTGGATTTAAAAAACGACGCGCGGTTTAAATATATTTTGGTGTTTAAAAATCACGGGACGGCCGCGGGCGCTTCGTTGGAGCATTCGCATTCGCAGCTTATCGCCACGCCGATCATTCCCAAACGCGTGATGGAAGAATTGGAGGGCGCGCGCAAACATTTCGAGTTGAAAGAACGCTGCATTTATTGCGATATCGTCCGGCAAGAATCCCACAGCGGCAAACGCGTCGTGGTCGCGCGCGAAGACTTCGTAGCCATTCAGCCGTTTGCCTCGCGCTTTCCATTTGAAACTTGGCTTTTGCCCACGCAGCACCATTCACATTATGAAATGATGGAGCCGACGCACTTTCAAGGCCTGGCAACGGTGCTCAAAGAGACCTTGTTGCGGCTCAATCAGGTTTTAAGCAATCCGCATTATAATTTTATTCTGCACACTTCTCCCGTGCAGGAGCCGGCCATGCCCGAGTATCACTGGCACCTTGAGATTATCCCCAAACTGACCAAAATCGCGGGCTTTGAATGGGGCTCGGGTTTTTACATCAATCCTACGCCGCCGGAATTGGCCGCACAACATTTGCGTGAAGCGCAAATTTAAGGCGCGTAGTTCGGTTCGCACTCGCATGTGGCGAGAACGAAGTTTGTTGCAAGACGGAACGTAACAGGATCGCGGAATGAAAAACAAATTTAAAGTTTACTATGTGGCTGCCGAAGTGGCGCCTTTCGCCGGCAACGGGCGTTTGGCAGCTACGGCGGGCGCCCTTCCCAAAGCGCTAAAGGATATGGGGCATGACATCCGCATGATGATGCCCAACTATCGCGGCGTCAACGAACGCAAATACGTGCTGCGCGACGTGATTCGGTTGAAAGATATGCCGATCGATTTCAACCAGCAACAAGTGCGCGCCAGCGGCAAATCCGCCTTTCTGCCCGACTCTAAAGTGCAGATCTATTTTCTCGATTATAAACCGTATTTCGACCGTTTGAGCATATATCAAGATCCCAAAACCAAGAAAGCCTATGCCGACAACGGCGAGCGGTTTCTCTTCTTCGCGGTGGGTTGCTTGGAGACATTGAAACTCCTGCATTGGCAGCCAGACATCATTCATTGCAATGATTGGCAAACCGCGTTGATTCCGGTTTTGCTGCGCACGGTTTATCAGAACGACCCGTTCTTCAAAAACATTCAGGTTCTGTTGACGGTGCATAATTTCGCGGAACAAGGTGATTTTCCGGCGGAGATTTTAGCGCAAGGCAACATTCCGGGAACGCAATTTTATCCCGGAACCGAAGACCATTTGAACGGCAAGGCGAATTTTTTAAAAGCCGGCCTGCTCAATTCCGATCTCTACAATATCGCCGGTGAAGCTTATGCGAAAAGCGTGCAACAAGATGTCGCGCTGACACACGGTTTGGCCAACGTGCTGCGCGCGCGGCGCAAATCCGTGATTGGGGTGAGCAGCGGCGTGGATACGATGCTGTGGAACCCCGAAACGAGCATTCATCTCGAAGCCCATTTTAACAGCACTAACTTTAACAGTAAGCTGCAAGGCAAGAAAACGTTCTGCGAGGCCAATGCGCTTAACTTTGAAGAAAAAACGCCGTTGTTGGTGATTCCATGTAAAACAAATTCCTCGTACACTGCGGATGAAATTGAAAAGGTGTTGCCGCGGTTGTTGAATAAAAATCAAATCGTGCTTTTGGGCGCGTGCGAAGGTAAGCTGCAAAAGACCGCAGCCAAATTCATGAAGTCGCACCCGGGGCGGTTTCAGCACAAAACGGAATTTGATGAGCAATTTCGCCATCGCCTCATTGCCGCGGCAGATTTGTTTTTGCTCCCGGTGTGCGATGATTCCGAACCGGAAAACTATTTGCAAGCCATGCAATACGGCACCATTCCCATCACGCTCAATCATCTTTCATATTCTGAGGCCGTGATCGATTATGCCGACAAGCCCAATACCGCTACCGGCTTTTTGTTCTCCACTTGTAAAGGCGAGACCATGGCGAAAGTGGTGGAAAGCGCGACGGCCGTTTTTGCGGACAAGAAAAATTGGGCAAAGCTCATGAAAAATGCCATGAAGAAAGACAGTTCCTGGAACTCCGCGGCGGAGAAGTATACCCGGCTCTATACCCAGTTGGTTGTGAACGGCAAGAAATGATTGTTCCAGCTTGGGACGTTGCGTTGTTTCAAAAATGAGCAAAAGCAGCGTGCGTGATCTACCGTCGAACAACCGTCGTGTGAAGCGACCTTAATATTCCATGAGTTTCAGCGGTTTCTCCAAGATTTTGGTGACGACTATGTGCGGCATAAAATTTGTGATGACGCAAAACTGTTGCAAGCATGAAGCAGTTAGAGGACCGGGCCATGGAAGGAATTGAAATCTCGGTGACCAACGTCGGCACGCGGCGTGACATCGCGCTGTTTCGCGTGAAGGGCTATATCGACACGCAAACCTGCTCGGAAATGTTGGGAAAGATCACCTCGGTTTTGAAGCAGGGCACTTACCATCTCATCGTGGATATGGGGCAAGTGCATTACGTCAGTTCCGCGGGATGGGGCGTCTTCGTCGGTGAAATCAAAGGCATTCGCGAAAACGGCGGCGATCTCAAAATTGTCGAGATGACGCCGGAAGTTTACGACGTCTTTGAGATGCTCGAATTCAATCGCATTCTCGAATACTACGATGCGCTCGAAGAAGCGATTGACGACTTCGATCTTTCCATCGGTTTGGATTTGACCAAAAGCGTGGCGCAAGCCTATACGCCCGCGGAGTTGAGCACGGTTGAAGTTGCAGTGCTCGATGCGCCCAAGTCGGCGATGACGCGCATGCGCGAAGGCGACGGGGCGCGCTCGAAGACGCGCACCACTTTTACCAAGCCCAAGATCAATGAACGGCTCCTGCCGCTCAATGAAAAAATCAAAGCCGTGATTCTAGAAGATCCGGCGCAAGGCTTGAACAAAATTTGCCAGGCGCTGAACACGGAACGCTTGGGCTTCGTCAAGATCAACTGGTGGAAACTCTACCAAATCTTGCGCAAGCTGAATCTGGATACCCAAGAAAAGCGGTTTCGTTTTTATCGCTCGCGGTAATTCCTCGCAGAAAGATTTGACGCCTCGCAGGAAAAAGCGGGGCGGCCCCTTCGGTTAATCTCTCGTCACTGCTTTTGTGCGCTTGCAAAAGTATCCCCTCGTGGAGCCGGCTAACCGCATCGTAACCCCTCCTCGCGCGCACCTCATCTCGCGCACGTTCAACGGTTTGCCAAATTCTTGACGGTCGCCGCATTGGCACTGCGGCGGGCGCGGCATATTTTATAGCCTGCCCGATACTCAAAACGGCCTCATGTACGGTAAAAATCATCTGTTCCAGGGTTCTGTATCAGCACGCGTAAGCGTACCTTGGAGCCAGGATCAATGGAGTGAACCCGAGTCAAGGGAAGGAAGTGTTGACATGCAATTCAATTTACCTTTGCGTTCTCGTCTTATCGCCGGCGGCCTCATTGCCGCGCTAGTTTTGAACTTGTTGCCCGCATTCGCGCAAGCGCAAAATCAAACGCCCAAACTGCGCGCAGGCGACGGCGTCCGCATTTTAGTTTGGAAAGAAGATATTAGCGATAACCAAGTGAAGCCCGAAGAACTCGGACTCAACGGCGATTATCTTCTCGATGAGCAAGGCAGTATTTTATTGCCCTCTTTGGGGGAAGTAAAAGCCGCAGGCCAAAGCCCCAAGGGATTGGCGGACAACATTCAACAAAGCCTGCGCATCAAGGCGATTCGCATAGTCTGTTTGCCGCTTATTCGTGTGACACTGTTGGGCGCGGTGCAACGCCCCGGCTCATATCTCGTGCAGCCGAAAGAATCGTTATGGGAACTGATCAACAAAGCCGGCGGCCCCGCCAATGATGCGGATTTTCGCAAAATCAAAGTCATGCGCAGCGGCAGTGTCGTGAAGAGCAATTTGCTCGAAGCCTTCGAAAAAGCGCACTCCCTCGAAGGTCTCGCCGTCGAATCCGGCGATCAGATCATCGTGCCCGGACTCTCAGGTTTTAGTTTCGGCGACGTTATTCGCTATGCGACCTTCGCGATGTCCGTCGGCGTGTTCTATTTGCAATTGAGTAATGACAATCGTTGAGTTTTGCTGTTGCTCTCGTTCCTGCGTGGAAAGCGGGAACGAGAACGATAAACGAAACCGTGGCTGTGCTGATGAAATAGATTAGGAGTCGGTTTCATGGGTATGGAGACCTACGCGTTGGAAGAAGAAGCTTCTTCCGGCGGATCAAAATTAGACCTCTCGCGCTATATTGCAGCGCTCAAAAAACGGTGGTGGCTCGCCGCTCTCATCGCCGTGGTCGTCACCGTGCCGTGGGTGATTTTCGTTAAGCAAGAGCAGCCCATTTATGAAGCCACGGCTTCGATCCGTTATCGGAATCTTTCCGATAACGCCGAAGGCTATCTCGAAGACGTGTACGAGCAGATCACCAGCCGCACCTTCACCGAGCAAGTCGTTTCCGATTTCGGCTTGGTGGCGGACATCGAGCAAGACAAGGATTCCGGGCGGTTCATTACACGCCGGCAAGTTTTCGCGAAATTCACCAGCACGGAAAATCCGCAGCCGGGAGAATACGTTTTGCGCTTGCCCGGCGACGACACCTTCGCGCTTTCCTTGTTGGATCAAGAAAACAATGAAGTGTCGGTGCGCCAAGGCGACGTTGCGCTTGCGAAGTTGGACACGGTTGCCGTTTGCGGTTTTGCATTTCAGTTGGCGGATTCGCCCAGCTTGCCCAAAGTCGTGCGCTTCACGGTTAGCTCTTTTCGTTCCGCGGTGGAATCTTTGCAAGGCCGCGTGGGCGTGGATTTTAATCGCAGCATGACGATCATGTTCGTCGCCTTTCGCGATGATGATCCTTACATCGTCACGCAGACGGTTAACAGTCTGGCCGAGATTTTCATCAAGAAAAGTTTTGTGATCGGCAAGCAATCGCAAGACACGCGCTTGCGAATGCTCACGGCGCAGGCGGAAAAAGCCAAACACGATTTTGACGATGTCGATCGCAGATATACGGAGGCCAAACGCAACATGGGTTTGGTAGGCGAAAGCGGCTTGCAAGTGGTCATCGAACAGCATCGCTCCGCGCGCGGAGAATTACAAAACTTGAGCGCGCAGCAGGAAGCTTTGGCCGAACTGTTGGCGCGGTTGAAACCGGTTGAGAGCAACGCCGCGCCCGAAGAAAAAGTTTTGGTGTATAAGGCCATTGCCGCCAGCGCGGTGTTCACGAACAATCCCACCATGGCGATTACGAAAGAACAACTCGAAGGTTTGGAGCGCGAATACGGCAAACAAGTTTCATTAAAAGCCGAGACCCATCCCGACGTGGTGAAGCTGCGCGGGCAAATCGAGCAGCTTTATGCGAAGATCGAAGACGCCGCGAACTCCCGCCTGGCTTCGCTCCGGCGCGAAGTGACCAGCAAACAGAGTGAAGTTGGCCAATACTCCTCGAAAATAAATTTGCTGCCCACGCAGCAATCGGATTTGGCGGAGTTGGATACGGAATGGAAGCGCAAATTCCAAACGTATGAAAGCATTCAAACACAGATTCAAGAGCTGGAAATCAGCAGCGTTTCGGAAAAACCCGCGATCGAAATTCTAGATCCCGCTATCGAGCCGCAATATCCGACGAATCGCAATAAAGCCGCGAAAGCCGCGGGTGGTGCTGTCGTCGGGCTGTTGCTCGGCCTCGGTGTGGTGCTCGGCACCGAAGCACTCGATCGCACTATTAAGACCGTGGACGAGGCGAAGAACACAATGAAGCTCAACGTGCTTGGCGCCATTCCACAAATCACCTTCGGCGAGTTTTACGAGGCGCATGATAACGAGAAGGTGAAGATGGTGGACCAGCAATTGGTCACGCACGATTTTTCGCCTACGCCCATCGGCGAAGCCTATCGTTCCCTGCGCACGAACTTGCTCTTCTCCAAAACCGCGGGCCGGGTTCAAACTTTCGTGATCACTTCGATGGCGCCGGGCGACGGGAAATCATTCACGGCCGCTAATCTTAGCATTACGATGGCGCAGCAGAAAAGCAACACGTTGTTGATCGATACCGATTTGCGCCGCGGCGTTCTGCACAATACTTTTGGCGTGCCCAAAGAGCCGGGCTTTAGCAACTACCTCATGGGCTCGATCTTGGCTTCAGAGATCATCAATGAAACGCATATTCCGAACCTTTCGGTCATCAGTTGCGGCTCGTTGATTCCCAATCCTTCAGAGTTACTAGGCTCCGTGCAATTGCGCCGCTTTTTGGATGAAATGCGCCGGCGTTTCGACTTGATCATCTTTGACACGCCGCCGCTAAACGCGGCCACGGATGCAGTGGTGCTCGGCACGCAAGTGGACGGCACGGTCGTGGTCATCCGCGCGGGCAAAACGAAGAAAGAGATTGCGCGCCAAAAGATCGAACTCTTTCACAACGTCCACGCCAAACTTCTCGGCCTCATTTTGAACGGCACGAGCGTCGATCTGGCGCATGAAGGCTATAGCTACTATCACTATTAAAACCGGCTACAGCATTGCAACTTGAGAATTTAAAATTTGAAATTTAGAATTTTAAAATTCTCAATTTGCAATTTTCTATTTATGAGTCAACCA